>JALUJS010000001.1 GCA_027056825.1 Candidatus Krumholzibacteriia bacterium
TCCCTACCCGCGAGGAGGTAGAGGCCCTCCTTGCCACTACTCCATGGCCGAAACGCGGCCGCTTGGCCTGCATGTACTACGGAGGGCTCAGGAGCTCCGAGGCCAGGTGGCTGAAGGCTGAAGACGTCAGGCTCGACATGGGGATAATGGTGGTCACAGGGAAGGGAAACAAGGAAAGGGTTGTCCCGATTGTCGATCAGCTCCGGGTCATCCTCGAGCGCAGGTTGCGAGAGGTGGAGAGCGGCTACCTGTGGGACTGGACAGGGCGCGGGCCGGTGGCAGATCTGCGCAGCTTGATCGCCGCGGCCTGCAAGCGGGCCGGGATCAAGCGGCACATAACCCCTCACACCCTGCGCCATGCCTTCGGAGTCCATGCTACCCTGGCCGGGGCCGGGCTCCGGGGTCTGCAGCAGATCATGGGGCACAGTGCGGTCACCGTGACCGAGATTTACACCAGGCTGGCCGCGGAAAACCTCGCCGGTGAGCTGAAAGGGTTTGGGGCTGTGACTACTGTGGTCACGGACCCCGCGGAGCAACCACCGGGGAACACTGAACAATCACCCCAGGGGCGAAGGACTTAAAATCCCTCGAAGCATGCTTCGTGCGGGTTCGACCCCCGCCCCGGGCACCAGTAAAATCAACGGTTGTCGCTGTCTGGTCGCTGCTGTCCACAGTGTGTCCGTGACCACATTTGACTACGCCGATCCATTCACCCTCGCAGTCCTGCCGCTGCATGGTCTCCGGCGGCCGGAAATTCTGCCAGCGCGGACAGGTTTGTTCATCTCCGGCGTTTGGACAGGCGTAGCAGGGGATACCAGCGCACGGGTCAGCGTTTGATGAGCTCATCTTTCCTCCTGGACCCGCTGGACGAGCCGAAAAAATAGTCCTTGCTGGCCAGCATCATCGCGAACATGACCCCCAGGGTGGTGTCCAGGGTGCGCTGGATGGTCGCGGGGATCTCAAGGCCCCGGGCCGCGGCCCAGGCCAGGAACGCGAGCAAAACAAAGAAGCCCGCGGTGTAGAGGTAGGCGAGCACTTGCGGGGTTTTGTCGCCGGTGGCGGCCTGACGGCGGCGGGCCGAGTCCCGGTCTCCGGCATGGATTTTTTCGAGATCGATGTCGAGCTTGCGCATCTGTTCCGCGAAGCGGTGATCTTCCTGCTTCAGCGCAAGCAGTTGCTCTGGGGTGGCGGCTTTCACCGCGGCGGCCACCTCGTCCTCGGTGGCGTCGGGTTTGCCGAGCAGCGCATTTCCAAGAGCGGCCACGGCCTGCCCTGCCAACGGCCCGCCCAGGGCGCGGGCGATGGTCGGGGCCACGGACCTGACGGTTTCCTTCCAGTCCCAACTCATGATCAGTCCTCCACAAATCGTTGATAGTTGGCCACGAACTCGTCCACCGTTCCGCGGCCGGCAGGGGTGTTGTAATGCTGTTTCCAGTAGGCGCCCAGGCCGCGGACGTCATCAGCCGCGGGCAGCGGGGCCGGAACCCGGCGGTAGTGCAGGCGGCACATGGCGATCTGGTAGGCCAGGTCCCACTCCAGCCAGGGACCGGGTTTGTCGTGTCCTGTCAGCCCGGCCAGGCGCTCGATCAGCTGCGGGTGGTACGACAGGTAGTTGAGCCAGATGTCCCTCTCGGTGGCGGGCTCCATTTGGCAAATGCCCCGGGCCGGGCCGCGGATCTGGCGGATGTAGCGGCCCAAGTGTGATTCCTGGGCGATGGTGCCGAGGATGAG
>JALUJS010000002.1 GCA_027056825.1 Candidatus Krumholzibacteriia bacterium
GTGTTGCAGATCGGGCATCTCGAGCGTTTCAATGCCGGGGTGATGGCGCTGGCCGGGCGCATCGAATCGCCACGCTTCATCGAGGCGCACCGCATGAGCCCCTTCGTGGCGCGGGCCACCGACGTCGACGTCATCTCCGATCTGATGATCCACGACATCGATATCGTGCTGTCGCTGATCGACAGCGAGATCGCGAACATCTCGGCCGCTGGTGCAGCGGTGCTCACCGACCACCTGGATATCGCCAATGCGCGGTTGGAATTCGCCAACGGCGCGGTCGCCAACGTGATCGCCAGCCGGGTCTCGCGCGAGCGCATGCGGCGCATCCGTGTGTTCGAACACCACCGCTACCAGTCGCTCGATTTCATCGAACAGGCCCTGGACATCGCCTACCCGCAGCAGAAGGATGGCGCCGAATGGCCGGAGATCGTCACCGAGCGCGTCGCCATCGAGCCGGTCAAGCCGCTGGATGCCGAGATCGACGCCTTCGTGCGCTGCATCCGTGACGGCGAGCCGCCGCTGGTGGGTGGCGAGGTCGGCCTGCGTGCGCTGGAGGTGGCCCTCCAGGTCAAGGAAAAGATCGAGGCCTCGTCGGCCCCCTGAAACCCCGAGGACACGAACGAGCGCCCGGGCAGATACCCTCACCACAAAGGGCACGAAGAATGCGAAGGGTTGATGCGGTGACTTGCCGAGGCTTCGGGGGATGCCGTCAGTTCGTGTCCTGACGACGACATTTCAATCTTTGTGTCCTTCCTGTGCTTCGTGGTGAATCCGCCCGGTCATGGCCATGGCCTGTTCGATGGCAGCAATCAGGCTGCCGGGGTCGGCGCGTCCGCTGCCGGCCAGTTCCAGGGCGGTGCCGTGATCGACCGAGGTGCGCACGATGGGCAGGCCGAGGGTGATGTTGACCGCCTGTCCGAAGCCCTTGTGCTTGAGCACAGGCAGGCCCTGGTCGTGGTACATGGCGAGCACCGCGTCGGCGCCTTCGAGCAGGCGCGGGGTGAACAGGGTGTCGGCCGGCAGGGGGCCGGTCAGGTCCATGCCTGCGGTGCGCAGACGCTCGAGTACCGGGGTGATGATCTCGATTTCCTCGTGGCCCAGGTGGCCATCCTCGCCGGCATGCGGGTTGAGGCCGCAGACCAGGATTCGTGGGGCCTCGATGCCGAAGCGCTTGCGCAGGTCGTCGTGCAACACGCGAAGGACCGTCTCGAGCCGCCCGTGGGTGATGGCATTGGCCACCGCGCGCAGTGGCAGGTGAGTGGTGGCCAGTGCCACGCGCAGGCCGGGACAGGCAAGCATCATCACCGGGTGGCCGCCGGTGATCCCGGCGAGGAATTCCGTGTGCCCGGTGAAGGGGAAGCCGGCCGCGTTGATCACGCCCTTGTGCACCGGGCCTGTCACCAGCCCGGCGAAACGGTCCTCGAGACAGCCTCGGGTCGCCGTCTCCAGGGTCTCCAGGACATAGGCGGCATTTGCCGGGTCGAGCCGACCGGGCTGTGCTGCGTGACGCAGGGCGACCGGCAGCACGTGAATGGCGCCGGGTGGGGCCGGCGGGGTGTCGTCCTCGAAGGGCAGCAGGGTCAATGGCAGGCCGAGGCGTTTGGCGCGTTCTTCCAGCAAGGCCGGGTCGGCAACCACTACCAGCGGGCGGTCCCAGGTGCGCTGCGCGATCTGCGCGACCAGATCGGGCCCGATGCCGGCTGGCTCACCCGGCGTGATCGCCAGGGAG
>JALUJS010000003.1 GCA_027056825.1 Candidatus Krumholzibacteriia bacterium
CTCTACGCCTTCTTCAACAACGACGTCGCCGCCCGCGCCCCCCGCAACGCCCTCCGTTTCCGCGAACTCCTCCTGGCGGACTGATCCGGCCGACCGTCGCGCCCCCGTCCCGCGCGAACCAGGGAAACGGCGAACGAGGAGCGGGCACAGGCCCGAGAATGCAAGGGGGGTGCTCGGACTGGCGCGAATCTAGGATGAAGCGGCCTGTCAAGGGGTCGGTCGGTTACGTCATCATGTCCTCCGGGGGAAAGTGGAGCGCGAGCCGTGGGCGCGCGGCTGTCCGCCGCCTACGTGCCACTCTAGGATTCGCGGGTTGCCGGGGGCAGGGCCGCATGACAGTGGGTCGGCGCGGGTCTCCTCGCTCTGTACACGTGGGTTCGTCTCCCGTGGGGGAGCCTTACCACCCAGATTCGTCGAGGGTCCTGCGTCTGCGGTGGCCGCGGCCCACGGCGCGCGCTCCGAGGTGGAGGGATTCGTCATGGGCTCAGGCGATGGCGTCGGTCGCCCCGGCCCACAGGAAGCCGGCCAGCTCGCGGGCCACGGCGGTCACCGCGACCTGGACCCGCTTGCCCCTGCCGATGAGCCTGGTATAGCGACGGTGCAGGTGGACCTGCGCCTTCCTGGCGTGGGCGATCACGTGCGGCGGCTGGCCGGCGAAGGCGCGCTTGAGGCGTGGTCCGACCGAGGGCCTGTGACGGTAGGCCCAGGCGGCCTCGACCAGGACCCGGCGGACGTGGGAATTGCCGGCCTTGGTGATGTGGCCGCGCTGGACGTGGCCGGCGCTGGAGTACTCGCTGGGCACCAGGCCGACGAACGCCATCAGCTCCTCGGCCGTGGCGAACCGGTGGAAGTCGTAGAGCTCGGCGAGCAGGATCATGGCGCCCAGCTCCCTGATGCCGCGGTAGCAGACCAGGCGGGCGACCCGCTCGCGGTACCGCTCGGTGTGGGCGATGGCGAGGATCTCCTGCTCGAGCGCCGCGCGGCGGTTTGCCAGGTGCTCGACCTGGAGCAGGTAGTGCTCGAAGGTGAGGCGCTCGGCGGGATGGTCGAAGCGCTGCCGGCGCAGCCAGGCGGCGTGGCGCCGGGTCCAGCGGCTGCCCGCCGACCAGATGCGCCCATGGCGGATCATGAACTTGCCGAGCCGGTGGCGTGCCGCGACGAGGTCCTTGCGCACGTCCTCGCGGGCACGGACCAGGTCGCGGACGGCCTCGTCCTCGGGCGTGGGGACGCGGATGGGAGTCAGTTCGCCCGCCCGGTAGAGCCGGGCCAGCTTCCTGGCATCGCGCCGGTCCGTCTTGACGCGCTCCCCGGGGCGGCGGGGGATGAGCGCCGGTGCGATGACCTCGCAGGCGATGCCCATGGCGGTCAGCTGGCGGTAGAGCTCGTAGCCCACCGGCCCCGCCTCGTAGCAGACCCGCAGCTCGGCCTCTCGCTGCCAGCGGGAGAAAGCACGGTGGACAGCCTTCCGCGTGTTCGGGAGTTCGACGATCTGCGGCTCGCCCCCGTGCTCGGGAAGGCGGGCCACCACCAGGGAACGGGCGTGGGCATCGATGCCCACGTAGCTGGTAACCTTCTGCATGGCCGGCTCCTCCGTATGCGGCTCTTGCCACGGTGGTTGACTACCAAGGCTAACCCGCGAACCTGCGCAGGCAGCCGGCCGCTTCATGTTGTCTGTTGCGTAGCGGGGGAACCTCGCGCCCGTGTTGCGTCACCGAGGAACCTCGAGCG
>JALUJS010000004.1 GCA_027056825.1 Candidatus Krumholzibacteriia bacterium
CCCCCTCACCCCCCGCACCAGCATCCGGCCCGCCCCCCCCCCCCCCCCCCGCGTCACCCTCGGCGCCTACCATCTCCTCGCCCGGCTCGTCCGCACGCTGACCGCCGGCGAGGAACTATCCGCCGGCAGCCATGCGGTCACCTGGCAGGGCGATGACGATGCGGGCCGGATGGTCGCCGGCGGCGTCTATCTGTACCGGTTGCAGGCCGGGGATTTCTCCGCCACCGGGCGCATGACCATGATCAAGTGATCGGCATCCGGCGACAAGAACCACAAGGCCCGCGGCTTTTGCCGCGGGCCTTTCCCATGCCGCGAAGCCGGGGACTCAGTCGTCCGCCCTGGCCGCCAGCTTCATGCGCGGCAGCAGTGTCAGGTCCAGGACCTTGCCCCGGGTCGAACGTACCAGGCGGATCTCCTCGACCATGCGCCTGACGCCGGCCAGGATCGCCGTGACCTCGAAATTCTCGTAACGGTAGCCGAAGTTGCGCAGGGTGCGCAGGGCCAGGGTCAGGCGGTGCTCGGCGTGGGTGTACTTGCGGTCCATGAGCAGGGCCATGCCCTCGCAGGCGTCGCACAGTCCCATCCAGAAGGCCTCGTCGGCGCCGGTCGCGGCAGCCAGCCCCTCGGCGGCCTCGCGGGCGGCGATGGCGAATTCGCGGTTGTTGAAGGCGGATACGGTGCGGTTGAGGATCTGATCGTTCAAGGCGGCCTCCCTGTCCGGCCCTCCGGCCGGGGCCGCCTTGCGGTCCGTCAGCCCTGGGCCTCGTCCTCTGCGTCGTCGTCTCCGGGCTCGAGGAAGCGGTCGGCCTCGGCCTCGAAGGCGAACTTCGTCATGTCGGTGATGCGATCCACGTAGAGCACGCCGTCCAGGTGGTCGCATTCGTGCTGGATCACGACGGCGGGATAACCCTCCAGCGTGAACTCCTCTTCCTTGCCCTTCTCGTTCCAGGCCTTGACCCGGATCTTCGACGGCCTTTCGACCCAGCCCCGCAGGCCCGGCACCGACAGGCACCCCTCGTACATGCCCAGGCGATGCTCGTCGTCCAGCACCGTGATCTCCGGGTTGATGAGCACGCGGAAGCGGTGGGATCCGTCCTCGTCGTACTCGCCCCCGGCGATGGCCAGCCGGACGGGGTTGTGGACCTGGGGCGCGGCCAGGCCCACGCCGTTGTACTCGGCCATGGTCTCGAACATGTCCCGGATCAGGCCCTGGATCTTGGCTCCGGTGATCTGGCTCGGCGCGATGGCGGCGCACTTGCGGCGCAACACCGGATGCCCCATGCGGGCGACTTTCAGGATCGCCATGGCTGTTCCGTCCTTGTCATCATGAAGGTGGAGCCTGCCCCCGGGGCAGGCCAGTAGCACGCCTTCATGATAACCCCTGCCGGTTCTGATGCAATATCGGGGCCGCAGGAACCAGCCAGAAGGAGGGCTTTAGCCCGAATTATTCATGAAGGAGCGTAGCGAGGATGAGGAAACAGCGCGACAGGAAAGGGGCTCGCAAGGATTTGCGAGGGAGGCGTACCCGGTGCGGTACGTTGACCGAGCAAATCCGAGAACGCCTTTCCTGTCGCGCTGTTAACCATCCGCAGTAGCTCCTTCATGAATAATTCGGGTTAGCCGGCCTTGTGAGAACTCCCGGGAGGAAATCGGTGCCGCCGCAGGGGTAACTCTTGCCGTGAGGAAACCGGGATGGTATTTGACAAATTCTCAAAAAACCGGTTATGATCTGAGCATCGGAGCCTCTCGCCACCCACTGGCCCCGGTCAGGAACGCAACCATGCCCGGCAACCGCACATTCGCCCTTCTGATCCTGCTGGGAGCGGCCATCATCGGCCTGCTCCTTTCCGTGTACGGGTTCGACGCCACCTGGCAGCTGTGGAACATCCCGGTCATGAGCCCCCACTTCGCCGACCTGCGCACCATCACCGGCGGCGCCGAGTCCGCGCGCATGGGCCTGGATCCCATGCTCGAGAACCCCGGCGACCCGTGGGGCCGCACCATGGACTATCCGCGCATCTGGCAGGGATTGTTCGCCCTGGGCATCGACCACTCCGACACCGTGCTGCTGGCGGTGATCATGATCGCGGCCTTCGCAGCCGGGTTGTTCCTGTTCGTCAAGGATTTCGACCGCCGGACGGCCTGGATCATGGCCGCGGCGGTCTTCTCGCCGGCGGTGCTGCTGGGTATCGAACGCGGCAACAACGACCTGCTGATCTTCTTCCTGATGGCCGCGGCCCTGATGGCCCTGCGCAACCGCCCGGCGGTGGCCGCGGGCCTGATCACCTTGGGCGGGATGCTGATGTACTTTCCCGTCTTCGCCCTGGCCGCCCTGCTGCGGGAACCACGCCGCCGCTTCCTGGCCCTGGCCGGAACCAGCCTGGGCGTGCTGGTCGTTTACGTCCTGCTGACTTTCAAACAGGTCCTGCTCATCGGCCGGGGCGAGCTGCGCGGAACCACCATCTCGTACGGATTCAACGTCCTGCACACATCCCTGGCCGATCACTTCGGATCCCGCGGCTTGGGCGCCGCCGTCATGATCCTCAGTTTCCTGGTGGCCGCCGGTATCATCGTGCTGGGCCTGCGCTCCCGTGGTCGCTGCTTCACCTTCGCCCGGCCGGTGGTCCAGGAGCACCTGGACGGCTTCCGTCTGGGCGCGGCCATCTACGTGGGCACCTTCCTGCTGGGCAACAACTGGGATTACCGGCTGATCTTCCTGCTGTTCACCATCCCCCAGCTCTGCGACTGGATGCGGGAGGACGACCCCAGGCTGACCCGGGCGGCGCGAATCACGCTGGGCCTGGTGCTGGCCTCGCTGTGGATGCAGTTCTTCTTCCGTTTCGCCCACTTCCTGCCCGTGGGCGGTTATATCGTCTTCGCCCTGGACGAGCTGGCCAACTGGGGTCTGCTGGCGGGGTTGCTCTACCTGCTGCCGCGCACCGGACCGGCGTGGTTGTGCCGGAAAAACGGCGATCCCGCACCTGCACCCTTGACCACCTGAACGCCACCGGGTACCTTTCGCCGCGCAGCACCCCGGGGCCCTGCCATCCAGGGTCCACCTCGACTTGTCGCCACCACCCCGGCCGCCGCCCCAACCCGCGGGCCGGCCCTGGAGTGACATGCAGGATGCGCCCGCTTCCGACAGCGCCCGGGATCCGTCCGTCCGGATCCTGCGCGGCCTTTTGAACTTCCTTTTCCTCGTGGGCCTGCTCTACATCTTCCTGGCCGCCATCTCCCTGTTCGGCGCGGCCTTCAAGATGATGGGCAAGGGGGTGAGCGAGAGCCTCATCGCCACCACTTCCCATCCGGTGCTGGGCTTGATGATCGGGTTGCTCGCCACCTCCCTGATCCAGAGCTCGTCCAGCACCACCAGCATCGTCGTGGGCATGGTTTCGGGCGGCGTGCTGACCGTCCCCAACGCCATCCCCATCATCATGGGCGCCAACATGGGCACCACCGTGACCAACACCCTGGTGGCCATGACCGCCATCAACCGGCGCACGGAGTTCCAGCGGGCCTTCGCCGGGGCCACCATGCACGACTTCTTCAACCTGATGGCCATCCTCATCCTCTTCCCGGTGGAAATGGCCACCCATTACCTGCAGACGGCGGCCACCTGGCTGAGCACGCACCTGGTCGGAGCCCAGGGCGCGGAATTCCCCAACCCCGTCAAGGACGCGGTCAAGCCGGCGGTCCACGCCATCGAAGGCCTGCTGACCGGCCCCTTGGGCATGCATAAGGGGGCCGCCGCGGTCGTGATGATCGTGGTCGCCCTGGCGGCCCTGTTCTTCGCCCTGACCTTCCTGACCAAGCTGTTGAAATCACTGGTGTTGAACCGGGCCGAGGGCGTCTTCACCAAGACCTTGCGTACCAACGCGGCGGCGGCCATGCTCATGGGCCTGCTGGTGACCATCAGCGTGCAGAGCAGTTCCATCACCACGAGCCTGCTGGTGCCCCTGATCGGAGCGGGCATCATTCCCCTGGAGCCCGCGTTCGCCGCCACCCTCGGCGCCAACGTGGGCACCACGGTGACGGCCCTGCTGGCCTCGCTGACCGGCACGCCCGCCGCGGTGACCGTGGCCCTGGTCCACCTGCTGTTCAACCTGTCGGGGATCCTCATCATCTATCCCGTGCCCTGGATCCGCAGGATCCCCCTGGGCCTGGCCCGCGGGCTCGCTGCGGCCACCGCCCAGCGCCGCATCTATTCCCTGGTCTACATGATCGGGATTTTCTTCGTGCTACCCCTGCTCTTCGTCCTGCTGGACAAGGCACTCGGGGGAGCCTGATAAAACGGAGGCCGTCATGAGATTCGGAAGCCTGCTCGACCTGTTCAAGCAAGACAACTGGAGCAACAAGCTGGTGGCCCGCGTCACCGAGATGCTGGAACTGTCCGAGGCCATGTTCAAGCACGCCAGCAGCGTCATCGTGGACGGAGCGGAGGACACCGACCCCCAGGCGAACATCTACGCCCGCGACCAGCGCATCAACCAGCTCGAACGCAAGACGCGGCGGCGCGTGATCTCGCGCCTTTCGGTGGGCAACGAGACCAGCGACGTGCCCACCGCGCTGATCTTCATGAACGTCGTGAAGGACGGCGAGCGCCTGGGTGACTACATCAAGAACCTGCACGAGGTCGCCGGGATGATGCCGGAGAACCCCGACCGCGACCTGTACCGCAAGTGGCTGGCCGGTCCCACCGAGACCATCGGCGGCATGTTCGCGGACACCCGCCGCGCTTTCGCCGAAAGCGACGAGGCCCAGGCCGGGCAGGTCATCAAGACCGCCAAGCGGATGGGCCGCGAGCTGGAGGAAGCCATTCGCGAGATCACCACCAGCGACCTGCCCACCCAGGACGCGGTCTGCCTGGTGCTGGTGCTGCGGTTCTACAAGCGACTGGTGGCCCACATGAGCAACATCGCCTCGACGGTGACCATGCCCGTGGACCTCATCGATTTCTACGACGAACCGGACGGTGATTGATCCGGATCGAAAATCCGGGTCAATCATCCGGGCCGGCCTTTCCTGCCGGATGCGCCTGGTTTATTGTTATCATCAGTCCCCTTGGGCCCCCGGACCGAGGGCCCTGTTCCGTTCATTCCGTCAGGAGCCGCGCGATGTTCCCTTCCCGCCGGTCACCGGTCTTCTTCCTGCTCTGCAGCCTGATCCTCTGCGGCCTGGCCTGGCCGCGCTCCGCCTTCGCCTACATCGACCCCGGCACCGGCAGCTTCCTGATCCAGGGCGTCATCGCGGCGGTCATCGGGGCCGGCGTGGCCGTCAAGGTCTTCTGGCGCAAGATCATGAGCGCCCTGACCGGCCGCAGCTATCCCGACCAGACCGACGACGATGAGTGACGGCCGCGTTCCCGGGAGCTTCCGCGACCCGGCCGGCTTCCTGTTCCGGCGCGACGGCGTGCTGTACCGCCAGGTCAACGCCTCCGGCCTCCGGGATCTGCGCCTGCTGGAATCCTCGGGCCTGTACGAACAGCTGGTCGGCAAGGGCCTGCTCATACCCCACCGGGAAACCGGGCCCCGGACCGCGCTGACCGACGCCGCCGCGACAGTCATCGCCCCCGAGCCGGTGGACTTCATCAGCTACCCTTACGAGTGGTGTTTCTCCCAGCTCCGGGACGCCGCCCTGACCACCCTGCGCATCCAGAAGCTCGCCCTGAACAAGGGCCTGACCCTGAAGGACGCCTCCGCCTACAACATCCAGTTCCACCGCGGCCGTCCGGTGCTCATCGACACCCTTTCCCTGGGCGCCTACCGCGAGGGGGAACCGTGGGTCGCGTACCGCCAGTTCTGCCAGCATTTCCTGGCGCCCCTGGCCCTCATGGCGAAGGTGGACGTCCGGCTGCTGTCCCTGCTGCGGGCCCACCTCGACGGTGTGCCCCTGGACCTCGCCTCGCGCCTGCTGCCCTGGCGCACCCGCCTGTCCCCCGGCCTGCTGATGCACATGCACGCCCACGCGGCCAGCCAGAAGAAGCATGCCGCATCCGGCGGGAAGGGCCGCGCCCGCCGCGTCTCGCGCGCGGGCCTGCTGGGCATCACCGACAACCTCGCCGGCCTGGTCCGCGGCCTGC
>JALUJS010000005.1 GCA_027056825.1 Candidatus Krumholzibacteriia bacterium
CTCTTGATCGACAGCAGGGGGCCTTCGAAGGTGGACATGCCGTAGAAGGTCACAGCCACCACGAAGAACTTGATCACCGGGTCGGTGCGCAGCTTGTCCCATGCGCCGCGCAGGGTCAGCAGGCCGTTGAGCATGCCTCCCCAGCTGGGGGCCCACAGCATGATGGAGAAGATCATGCCCAAGGTCTGGGCCCAGTCCGGCAGGGCGGTGTAGAGCAGGTGGTGCGGCCCGGCCCAGATGTAGAGGAAGATCAGGGACCAGAAGTGGACCACCGACAGCCGGTAGGAATACACCGGACGCTCGGCGGCCTTGACCATGAAGTAGTACATCAGGCCCAGGGGCGGGGTGGTCAGGAAGAAGGCCACGGCGTTGTGCCCGTACCACCACTGCACCAACGCGTCCTGCACGCCGCCGTAGATGGAGTAGCTGTGCGTCAGGCTGGTGGGCAGCTGCAGGTTGTTGAAGATGTACAGCACCGCGATGGTGACGATGGTCGAGATGTAGAACCAGATCGCCACGTACAGGTTCTTCTCGTTGCGCTTGGCCAGGGTCCAGAAGAAGTTCACCGCGAAGATCACCCAGACCACGACCACCAGCAGGTCGACCGGCCAGATCAGTTCCGCGTACTCCTTGCTCTGGGTCAGGCCAAGGGGATAGGTGACCGCGGCGCAGACGATGACCAGCTGCCAGCCCCAGAAGTTGGCCCAGCTGAGGAAGTCGCTCGCCATCCTCACCTTGAGCAGGCGCTGGGTGGAGTAGTAGATCCCGGCGAACATGCCGTTGCCCACGAACGCGAAGATGGCCGCGTTGGTGTGCAACTGGCGCAGCCGCCCGAAGCTCAGCCACTCCAGGCCGAAGTTGGCTTGCCAGAAGGAGAGCTGCGTTGCGATCAGGACGCCCACCAGGAATGCCACCACGCCCCAGACGACAGTGACGATGGAAAAGGCGCGGACGATCGAGTCGTCGAAGACGACGGTCTTCATCCGGGTATCAGGACTGGTTACAGCTTCCATAGGGCGTTCCTTCCTCCTCGACTGCGGTGGACCGTCCGCAGGGACCGGCCCGTTTCATGAGCCACGGGATTCATCCGCGGGGAGTGAATCCTCACCATTTAATCCAATTTCATTCCGACTGTCATCATTCAAGTTGTCCGATTTCTCGTGCGGCATGCCGTCGTCGTCCTCCAGGGGGAGCAGGGACAGCCGCTCACCGCGTTCGAAATCCCCCTCCACCAGGCGGGAGAAGAAGAATACCAGCCCGGCGATGACGAGCGTCAGGCTGATGAAGACCAGCGCGATGATGATGTCCACGACAGCCTCCTTCCGGCCAGGCGCAACGCCGTGAGGGACACCACCGTGACCGAACTCAACGGCATGATGATGGCCGCCACCACGGGTGTGACCCGGCCAGCCAAGCATAGACCCACCGCGCCGAGGTTGTACAGCACAGCGAGCAGGAGGTTGTCACGCACCACCCGGCGTAGGTCACCGGCGGCCGCCAGGGCCCGCCCGATGGCGCCGATGCCGTCGCCCAGGAAATAGAAATCCGCCTTGCCCGGTAGGACGGGGCGGTCCACCGCGGGCGTGGCCGCGCACAAGGCGGCGGCGAAGCTGGGGCTGTCGTTGAGGCCGTCGCCCACCATCAGGGTGTCGTGCTCGTCCAGGGCCGCGACTCGTCGGGCCTTGGCCTCGGGATCCAACTCGCCCCAGGCGCAGTCCCGCGGGATGCCCAGGGCCGCGGCGGCCCGATCGACCTTTTCCTGCCGGTCGCCGCTGAGCAGGCAGACCTTGTAGCCGGCGGCCTGCAGGCGGGCCACTTCCTCGGGAGCGTCCTGTTTGAGATCCTCCTGCAGGGTGAAGACCGCCACCTGCTCGCCGTCGCGGGAAAAGACGGTGGCCAAGGGATCCTCGCCCGTGCCGGGAGCGTCAGGACAGGCGAAGCGGTGGCGGCCCAGACGCCAGACGCCGGAGGCGTGCGCGAGTTCGAGCCCGGCGCCGGGGATCTCGCGCAGATCCTCCGCCGACGCGGCGCTGAAATCCTCGTCGGCCGGATCCGTGGCCGGCGCCGTGCGCAGGGCCTCGGCCAGGCACACGCTGACCGGATGGTTGCTTCGGCTGGTCATGTGCAGCAGGACGCGCCGCGCCTCCGGTTCGAGTTGCGCGAGGGCGTC
This sequence comes from Candidatus Krumholzibacteriia bacterium, assembly GCA_027056825.1. Lineage (GTDB taxonomy): Bacteria > Krumholzibacteriota > Krumholzibacteriia > LZORAL124-64-63 > LZORAL124-64-63 > JAHJTW01. Next base: position 2,171 of record JALUJS010000005.1, read on the forward strand.
CCGGGATGCGGGCGTCAGGGCGAGCCGGTCCAGGGTCAGGGTCCCGGTCTTGTCCAGGAGGATCTTGCGCACCGACAGGGCCTTTTCCAGGAAGGCCGGCTTGCGCAGGAACACGCCGGAGCGGCGCAGGGCGCCGTGAACCAGCTCCTCGGCCAGGGGGGTGGCCAGGCCCAGGGCGCAGGGACAGGTCACCACCAGCACCGCGATGGTCACCTTGACCGCCTGGGTGGGATCGGCGGGGAACCAGAGCGCGAAGCCGGTCGCGGCCGCGCCCAGGACCACCGTGACGTACCAGCTGCTGACCCGGTGCCACCAGCGGGGGCGGAATTCCACGTCGGCCACGGTGCTGGCGCTCAGCAGGTCATGCAGGCGGCTGGTGTCGAAGTCCTCCAGGGCGGTGGCGGAAAATCCGTGCTCGGTGGCGTTGAAGGCGCCGGCGGGAATGCGGTCCCCGGGCTGGAAGGCGACGCGGTCGGATTCCCCGGTGATCCAGTCCATGCTCACGGAGGTGGGCCGGCGCATGAGCATGCTCTCGACCGGAACCAGGTCGCCCGGAGCGATCCACAGCTCGTCCCCCTTGGCGATGCGCGGGGCGGCCACCGCCTCCAGGGTTCCGTCCGGCAGCTTGCGCTTGACCGTGAGGTTCTCGGCGCCGGAGGTGTCCAGCAGGCTGTTGCGGTTGCGTTCGAGGATGTGTTCCTGGGCCCAGCGGCCCACGAGCATCAGGGCGATGAAGATGGTCAGGGTGTCGAAGTAGGCGTGATCCGGGCCGGCGGTCAGGAAGGCGTACACCGAGCCGGCGTAGGCCAGGACCATACCCAGGGAGATGGGCACGTCCAGGTGCAGGACCCCGCGGCGCAGCCCGGCCACCGCGCCCTTGAGGAACACCCCGCCGCCGGCCAGCATGCTCACCGTTGCCATGCCCAGGCTCAGCCAGCCGAAGAAGGTGTAGAGGTTCCCCTCGGCCAGTCCGAAGTAGAAGCTCAGGCTGAACATCATGACGTTCATGGCCATGGAGATGGCGATGGCCATGCGCAGCAGCAGGGCCCGCGAATGCTTGCGCACGCCGCGCGTGCTGGGTCCGAGCCGGTAGCCGAAACGCTCGATCTCGGCCAGGAACTCCTTGAGGTCGCCCCGGGCGGGATCCCAGGCCAGCTCGACCTTCCCCAGGGTGGGATTGATGCGGATCATGACGCCGGCGTCCTGCCGCCGGAAGAGTTCCTCGATCAGCCACACGCAGGCGGCGCAGTGGACCCCCTGGATGTCCAGGTCCAGGCGCAGGGGGCCGGTGGACGGGACCGCCATGGTGTCGCGTTCGGCCAGCAGGCGGTCCAGCCAGGCGAAGCTGTCCGGACGCAGGTCGGCCGCCGGGGCGGTGGTCTCGGGCTTCAGGTCGTAGTAACGGTCCAGGTCCGCCTGGTGGATCAGCTCGTAGACGCCCGCGCAGCCGCGGCAGCAGAAGGGCCCGTCCTCGGGTTTCCAGTGGCGCCCCAGGGGGTTGCCGCAATGCAGACAATGGCCCTGTTCTGCGGCCTGCCGAAAGTCGTCGGGCCAGTCATCGGGCAAGGGCATGTTCAAGGTCGTGGCGCTCATGGAATTTCCCGGGTGGTGGAAAGGAAACCGGGCGAAACATAGAGTGAACTGGTCCTGTAGTCAACCTAGTGAAAAGGTGGGAATTAGGGTATTATCCCTGCCTTTCCGTGCGCTCCGGGTGCGGCCGGAAAGCCATGTCAGAACACCGGCAAGAAGCCCCACTTGATCCCGGCGACCAGCCCGAACATCTTGCCGGCCCGCAACAGGAATTCGATTCCGACGAAAATGACCAGCAGGGCGGCGACCAGGTTGAACTTCCGCTGCAGGGCCGGAGCGAGCCGGCCGGCCCCCAGGCCGATGGCCAGCAGGACGGGCACGGTGCCAAGCCCGAAGGAGGCCATGATGCCCGCCCCGTGCAGGGGCGTCGGGGCGGTCAGGGCCGCCATGGCGGTGGCGTAGACCGGGCCGCAGGGCAGGAAGCCGTTGGCCATTCCCAGGAAGTACCTCCCGGCCAGGCTGGGTGTGCCCACCAGGCCCATGAACTTCTCGCTGGCGTAGCGGCCCAGGCGGCTGCTCTCGATGATGCGCCCGGTGGGCAGCCAGCCGCGCAGGCCCATGCCCATGAGCACCATCAGCAGGCCCGCAATGAGGAAGAGGGCCCCGCGCACCTCGTTGGAAGGTCCGGTGGCCTGGGCGATGGTGGCCAGCAGGCCGAAGACCAGGCCGATGAGGGCGTAGGCGTTCAGGCGCCCGAAGTGGTAGATGAGCAGAGCCGGCGCCAGGGCGCGCAGGCGGCTGTCGTGTTTGCCCTGGGCCAGGCTGAACGTGCTGATCAGGGGGCCGCACATGCCGATGCAGTGTCCGAGGCTCGTGGTCAGACCGATGCCCATGGCCGCCCAGAAGGTCAGGGCGGCGGTGGGCATGTCCATGGATCCTCCGCAGCAGCTTTCCATGCGCTCTCCCTTGAGATGTTTGATGTCGCAATAGTAGATGCTGGGACAGTCTTGGGCAATGCCGTTGACGGCTGCGCGCAGGAACGGGATGATGCGGTGACGGGAAATATCATGCGGGCCGGGAGAGATGGAGTCGAGGTGGGAAGCGCCGTCATGTGGTGGTTGCGGAAATGGGTTGGCGCCGTGCGACCGGGCCGGGGTTGCGGCGTGCTGGCTGTGGTGTTGCTGTTGATGCTCCCCGGTAGCGCCGCGGCGCGGGAGTCCGCTGTTTCCTCCGTGGACCAGGCGGCCCCGCCGCACCGGGCCCCCCACGTGCCGTGGCTCGAGGATCTGGCCTGGCCGGAGATCGTCCAGCGCGCGCGGGAAGGTTCCCGGCCCATCCTCATCGATTTCTACGCCCGGTGGTGCGGGCCCTGCAGGGCCCTGGACGCCATGGTCTACAACGAGGGCGAGGTCATCGCCGAACTGAAGGACGTGGTGACTTTCAAGGTCGATGTGGACAAGCCCCGCTACGCGGACCTGAAGGAGAGGTTCGGGGTGACGCGCCTGCCGACCCTGGTGTGGTGCACCCCGGAGGGCGATCCCTTCGCCCGTTTCACGGGCTATGTCACGGCCGATACCTTCCTGGCCCGGGTGGGCCGCTGGCGGCGGGACCTGGCGCGGGAAAGGGAACTGCTGGCGCGGCTGGGGAAATCTCCGGACGACCCCCTGGGGTTGGCGGCGGCCTATGGCGAGCGTCTGCGCCGGGGCAAGGAAGAGGAGGCCGGGCAGTTGCGCGAACGTTTGCTGCGCCTGGTCGTGGACGCGCCTTCGTGCGCCGTTGCCGAAGGGCTTTTGGCCATGTCCGCGGTCGATACCGCCACCGGCGGGAGGCAGCGGGCCGCCACGATGTTGCGCTGTATCGAGGGGATGTTTCCCGAATCCCCCTGGGACCTGGACCGCCGGATACGCGGTGAACGGATGGATGTCCTGGGTCGCACGGCCGCGTTCCAGTGGGCGTTGGCCGACACCCTGGGCCTGCTCGCCACCTACTCCCGCATGATTTTCCTGGACCGGGGCTGCCTGCCGGCCCTGGAAGGATTCGCCCGCACCGCCCTGGCGGCGGACACGCATTTGCCCCAGGCCACGACCTGCGCCCTGCGCGCGGTGATCCGCAGCGACGAACGCCCGGATCTCCTCGCGCTGCTCGCGGCCTGCTACCAGCGGCGCAGCTTCCACGCCCGCGCCGTCAAGTGGATGCGGAAGGCCGTGGCCGCGGATCCGGATAACGACGAATTCCGCGCGACCCTGGCGGCGTACCGCGCCACCTGTCCGTCCTGGTTGTTGGATGACAGCGGCGCGTCATCACCTTGAGATTAAGGAAACACTTACACAAAGAGAGGACCGGCCCCGTATAACGTGGCCGGTCCAACGGCA
>JALUJS010000006.1 GCA_027056825.1 Candidatus Krumholzibacteriia bacterium
CTTACGGCCAATCCCTCGGGCCTTTCGGATGTCGAAGTCCCCGTGGCCTTTGCCGGACCGTACCGCCTGGGCCGGATTTACCCCAATCCCTTCAATCCCCGGGCGAGTTTCGACCTGGAGGTCAAGCGGGACCAGCATGTAAGGGTCACCGTCTATGATGTGTCCGGGCGCGCGGTGCGTACCCTCCACGACGGCATGGTGGCTGCCGGCGGCATCCGGACATTCGTCCTCGACGGCGCCGACCTGGGCAGCGGCGTGTATTTCGTGAGGGCCGAGGGACAGGATTTCACCGCCGTGAGGAAGGCGGTCATCCTGAAATAGCAGCGAGGAAATGGGCCATCCTGACGGTGCAGGTCATCTTCACGGATTTCGACGGCGCGGCGAATTTCCGGGTGGAGAAGCTGACGCCCTGATCAGTCGAGGAAAACGACCTTACCGTCGTTCAGGGAATATTCCGCGCCCAAAAGGAGCAGGCTGCCGGCCTGCTCCTTTTTTGTGATCAAGGGGGAAGATGCGCGCAGGGCGTCAACGGAATGACGCACGTTGGCGCGCACGACCTGGTCGATGAACTCCGGGCGTGGCGGCGGGGTCCCTCCCTCCAGCAGGGGCTCGACCACCGGCCGCAGGGACTTCATGAGCGAAGGCAGACGCAGGGGCAACGGCGGCGTGTCCGCGCGCAGCTCCTGGACCGCCGCGGTCACGGCGCCGCAGCCCTCGTGGCCCAGGACCACGACCAGGGGCGTGCCCAGTTCGCCCACCGCGTACTCCACCGATTCGATCTGACTGGAGCGGACGATGTTGCCGGCCACCCGGATCACGAACAGGTCGCCGAGGCCCTGGTCGAAGACGATCTCCACCGGCACCCGCGAATCCGAACATCCGATGACCACCGCCAAGGGATTCTGGCCGGCGGTCAGCCGCAGCCGCCGACCCGCGTCCACGCCACTGCCCTGCTCATGCCGGCCGGCGACGTAGCGGCGGTTGCCGTCCTTGAGGGCCTGCAGGGCTTCCTGGGCGGTCATGCTCATGCCGTTCCTCCTGCACGCCGGCGGTGATACGCCAGGACGCGGGCGATGAATTCCTCCTGCGCGGCCGCTTCCTCAAGCGCGCTCTCTTCGATCACCGGGACATCCGGGTAGGCGGCGGTGAATGCCGCGGCGAAGACGCCCCGACCGGTCCGCTCGTAATCCCCCTGCGCAGCGTAGACCTTCACGCCGAAGACCCCGCACGAGGGCGAGTTCTGCTTGAAGACGTAGCCGCACAGGTTCTCGGTGGCCAGTGCGGCGACCCTGTGGCGCGCCCAGTCGGTCAACCGTTCGGTCCAGTCGGCCCCCGAATCCGGCGCCACCACCCTGGGCGTGGCCGGATCCCCTTCCAGGTGAATGGTTTCGCGGGGCACGGGCATGCCCACCTCGACCTCCGGGCAGACCGGCACCAGGGTAAAACGCGTCCCCAGCACCTCGGTGACGAACCGGCACAGCCGGTGGTCCCCGTCGTAGCGGACCTTCTCGCCCGTCAGGCAGGAGCTGACGCCGATGCGGATGTTCGAAACCGGGGCCATGCCGTTCTCCCGGGCCAAAGCTAGCCCGGATTATTCATGAAGGAGCTACTGCGGATGGTTAACAGCGTGACAGGAAAGGCGTTCTCGGATTTGCTCGGTCAACGTACCGCACCGGGTACGCCTCCCTCGCAAATCCTTGCGAGCCCCTTTCCTG
>JALUJS010000007.1 GCA_027056825.1 Candidatus Krumholzibacteriia bacterium
GTCCTGTGCACCGGGCGCAACCTGAACTCCACACGGCACCTGCTGGAACAGTCGGGATGGTTCCCCGACGACCTGCCCCTGATCCTGCTCAACGGCGCGGTGATATGGGAAGGCGCGCCCCGTCGCAAGCTGGTGTGCAACGTCCTGAGCGGGGACCTGGTCGTGGAACTGGTGGCGCTCTTCAAGGCCCACGGCACCGCGCCCATGGTGTACGGCACCGACGAGGAAGACGGCTTGCTGCGGCACGAACCCGGGCCGGTGAACGGGATCCTGGAACGCTACCTGGACAACCGCCGCCGGGAGATGGGAGCGGTGGCCGAGGTCGCCGACCTCGCCGCGGTGCCCTGGCACGAGGCCCTGGAAGTGGGCACCATCGACGAGCGCGACCGGGTGCTGGCCCTGAGCGCGGCCATCACCGAGCGCCTGGGTGACCGGGTGCGGGTGATCAACACGCGGTCCCTGCTGGGAGGCGGGCGGTTCTACTGGGCCGAGGCCTTCCACGCCCGCAGCGACAAGGGCACGGCCCTGCGCACCCTGGCCGCCGCGTGCGGCGTTCCCCTGGAACGGACGTTGGCCGTGGGCGATAATTTCAACGATCTTGACATGTTCGAGGCCGCCGCGTTCAGCGTGGCCATGGCCGACGGGCCGGCGGAGGTCCTCGACGCCGCGGACCTGGTCGTGCCGGGGGTGGCCGCCGGGGGCGCCGCGCGGCTCCTGGCCGATTTCGCCACCGGGGGCCTGGAACGGATCGCCGGCCGCGGCGGCGGCCGGACCGAAAGGTGACGACGTGCAGAGCGGACGCGACAAGGAAGGGCCCCTGGGCGGGCAGCCCGCGGGCGGCGAGGAAGCCGTCGAGCCCCAGGGGGAGTTCTCCCTCAACGAGGCGCAGCTGCGGGAGATGGGTTACCGGATGGTGGACCTGGCGGTGGAGTACCTCAAGGGGCTGGAGGGCCGCCGCGTGTACGGGCCGGTGTCCCCGGTGGGCATGGACGAGCTGTTCAGCGAGCCGCTGCCGGAAGAGGGGGTGCCGTTCGCCGAACTGGTCCAGGACTGTCGCACGCGGGTGTTCCCCAACACCATGGGCATCGGTGGCCGACGCTACTTCGGCATGATGAATCCCGCGCCCCTGCCGGTGGCGGTGTTCAGCGAGATGCTGACCGCCGCCATGAACCAGAACGCCGCATCCTGGCGGCACGCACCCAGCGGCACGGCCATCGAGAAGACGGTCATCCGCTGGCTGTGCGACCTGTTCGGCCTGCCGGCCGACAGCTTCGGCACCCTGATGCCGGGGGGCTCCCTGGCCAACATCACCGGGCTGAAGCTGGCCATCAACCGCAAGCTGGGCCGCCACCTCTCGCAGGTGGACCACGACGAGAATCCCGGTCCCGAGATGGCCCGCCTGACCTTCTACGTCTCGGGCCAGGCCCACTACAGCTTCGACAAGGCCGTCGACCTGCTTGGGCTGGGGCGCAGCCAGCTGCGGAAGATCCCCGTGGACCACCTGTACCGGGTGGACCTCGCGGCCCTGGAAGCGGCCGTGGCCGCGGATCGCGCGCAGGGCCTGGAACCGTGCGGGATCATCGGCATCGCCGGCACGACGAACACCGGAAGCATCGACAAGCTGGACCGCCTGGCGGACCTGGCGGCCCGGCACCATTGCTGGTTCCACGTGGACGCGGCCTACGGCGGGGCGGTGATCCTCTCGAAGATGTAC
>JALUJS010000008.1 GCA_027056825.1 Candidatus Krumholzibacteriia bacterium
GGACGGAGGATTCCCTGTCCCTCCAGCACGCCGCGAGCCTGCAACGTCGCAGCGCCCTTTTGCGGGCCCTGCACACCGAGCAGTCCGCCTTTTCCCACCCCGAGGAATCCGATCTCATCCTGGCCAAGGGCTACCAGGACCTGGCCGGGGATTTCCCTGACACCATGCTGCCGGCCACGGGGGCTCCCCTACCGGGAATCATGGCCGATCTGTTGCGCTGGGAGAATCCCCGCGTCGACCATTGGCTCGCCTACTTCCAGGGCCGCGGGCGGCGCACCGTCGCCCTCTGGCTCCAGCGCAAGGCGGCCGTGGAAGAACTCATGACGCGCATCCTGGCCGAGGAGGGCGTGCCTCCGGAGCTTGTCTACCTGGCCATGATTGAAAGCGGTTTCTCCCCTACGGCCCGGTCGGAAGTCGCGGCGGTGGGGCCGTGGCAATTCATGGCCCCCACGGCGCGGGCCTGGGGCCTGAAGGTGAACTGGTGGGTGGATGAACGGCGCGACTTCGAACTGTCCACCCGCGCCGCCGCCCGCTACCTCAAGTCCCTGCACGACACCTTCGGCGACTGGTCCCTGGTCCTGGCCGCCTACAACGCCGGGGAAAACCGCATCCGACGCAAGATCAGGCTCCGGGCCACGGACAACTACTGGGATCTGAACCTGCCCGCGCAGACGGCCGATTTCGTGCCCAAATTCATCGCCGCCGCGCGCATCGGCATGGACCCCGAGGCCTACGGCTTCACGGTGCCCGACGATGTGGAGCCCCTGGCCTACACCACCATCACCGTGGACCAGCCCACCGGTCTGGACCTTCTGGCCGAATGCGCCCGTTGCGACCAGGACCTCATGCGTCGCCTGAATCCGGCCCTCCTGCGGGGCGCCACTCCCCCGGACATGGGCGCCTACCCTGTGCATGTCCCCGCCGGCCGGGGCGAAGCGACGGTGGCCGCCCTCGCCCGGGTCCCCGCGGACAGGAGGCTGACCTGGTCGCGGCATCGCGTCAAGCGGGGTGAGACCCTCAGCGGTATCGCCGCGCGCTACGGATGCACCGTGGCGGACATCGCCCGGGTCAACCACCTGGCCAACCGGCGACTGATCCATCCGGGCGACCAACTCGTCATCCCCATGCCCGAGGAACTGGACCGACTGGCCCGGAAGCGCGCGGTGGAGAAGGGTCACTACGTTCCCCCGGCCGGTTACAAGCGGGTGACCTACAGGGTCAAGTCAGGCGACACCCTCTCGGGCATCGCCCGCAAGTTGGGGGTCACCGTCACCCACCTGCGCAAGGTCAACAACATCCACCGCACGAGCCTCATCCATCCCGGGGACCGCCTCTACGCCTACCGGCCGGCGGGGTAAGCCGTCCTTTCGCCACACACAGGCGCCCCGGCCGCATACTGCTACCGGGGCTTGGTGGCAACCGTCAGGAAGCCGGATCAGAAGGCGAAGGTCACGCTGATGCGATGGGTGACCTCGTCGATGTCCAGGGTGTCCCCCGCGTAGGCGTAATCCACGGTCAAGGGGTCCAGATAGAATCCGGCACCGGCGGTCAGATCCTGGCTGTCCCAACCGGAATCGAATCCCCCCCGCAGGTAGACCTTGTGCGAGAAGCCGACTTCCAGCCCCAGGTGGGCGTTGGCGCTCATGGCCCCGCTGGAGTACTGGTCGGCATCGCCGCGGTTCTCGAAGCGGGTCTCCAGGCTGCCGGCCAGGACCAGGTCCATGTCCCAGTCCGGCACGGCCTGCCGCCAGGCCACACCCGGCACGATGGCCGGAGAGATGTGCTCGTTCCGGCCGGTGCTCCAGGACAGGTAGGTCGTGGTCAGATCCTGGAACTTGACCCCGAAATCCAGGTTGCGCCAGATGCGCGGGCGCAGCAGCGCCACGTCGGCCCCGATGCCCAGGCTGGAGAAATCACCCACGCTCTGCCGGATGAACTTTACCGAACCGCCCACACGCCAGGAACCCACCTCCTCACCGTAGGAAACCAGCAGCGCCAGTTCCTCGTCGGTCTTGAACCGGATCTCGTCCTGCAGGTCCAGCAACCCGCGCAGCTCCGCGTCATCGACCTCGCCGTCGCCATTGGTGTCCAGGCGCTCGGCCAGATGGTCGGTGAAGGGGATGTCTTCCACTCCCAGCCGGATCACCGAGATGCCCAGCCCCCCCTGGCCTCCTCCGAAAAGCGACCAGCTCACCGGTTGGACATAGGAGGCAAAATCCCGGTTGATGAGATCTCCGAAACGCTCGCTGTGCATGATCAGCACGCTGCGGTCCTGCACCCCCGAGAGCCCCGCGGGGTTCCAGAAGGTGGCCGACGGATCGTCCGCCACCGCGGTAAAGGCACCGCCCATGGCCAGGGCGCGCGCTCCGCCACCGTTCTCCATGAAGGCCCCGGCGTACTTCGTGGCCAGCGCCGGTCCCGAGGAAAGGACGGCGAGCGCCAGCACGGCCAGCGCCGGGATAAACCTGCGGCCAAACGACCGCAACAGGGACATCTGCAACATATTGGTCTCGCTTGCCAGGGGTTGGGTCCGGAAGTGACAGCAGTCCTTGCCGTTCATTATATGAGAAATTCCTTTCCCTGAAAAGGGTTTGGGAGATCCAACATGAGACAGCGCCTCCTTTTCAGGAAATCCCGTAACGTTTGAGCTTGCGGTAAAGGGTGCGTTCGCTGATACCCAGGCGATCGGCGGCCAGTCGCCGGTTTCCGCCCGTGGCGCGCAGGGCGTTGCGGATCAGGGTGCGCTCGGCCGCCTGCAGATCGCCCCCGTCCTCCTCGTTCAGGGGGCTGAAACTGCCCTGATCGTCGAAGGTCTCCACCACGCGCCCCGGTACCACCTGGCCGGACGCGTCGCCCGCCGGCCAGGGACCGGGCCTGGCCACGCCGAGACCGGCGCGCTGCAGCATCTCCTTGATCTCGCGGATTTCCTGGTGAAGCCCCAGCAGGCTGGTGGCGATCATGCCCGGATCCAGATCCTGGAAGGACCCCACGCCCAGGGGGACCGGGAGGTTTCCTGCCTGATGGGTGCCCGCGTCCCGGGGCCTGATGTCCCGGGGCAGATCCTGGCTGTCGATCAGGCCGGTCTGCTTGAGGACTACCGCCGCGCTGATGGCGTTGCGCAATTCACGCACGTTGCCCGGCCAGTCATGCTCCAGCAGGGCCTGCTCGGCAGCCCGGGTCAACCCCCTGACATGCAGGCCGTGCCGTTTGTTTTCCGCCTGGAGGAAGGCGTGGGCCAGCACGAGGATATCCTCGGGGCGCTCCCGCAGGGCGGGGGTCTCGATGACGACCACCCGCAGCCGGTAGTAGAGGTCCTGCCGGAAGCGCCCCTGGGCCACGGCCGCGGCCAGATCCCGGTGGGTGGCGGCGATGAGCCGGATGTCGCTGCGCTCTGTGGTCCGGCCGCCGACAGGCGTGAACTCCCCGGTCTCCAGGGCCCGCAGGAAGCGGGTCTGCATCTCCAGGGGCATCTCCGCCACCTCGTCCAGGAAGAGGGTTCCCTTGTCCGCGCGCTTGAACACGCCGGCGTGATCCTTGACCGCGCCGGTGAACGCGCCGCGCACGTGGCCGAAGAGTTCGCTTTCGAGCACCCCCTTGGACATGGCGCCGCAATTGATGCTCACGAAGGGACCGGCCCGGCGGCGGGAATTGCGATGGATGGCGCGCGCGACCATCTCCTTGCCGGTGCCGCTTTCGCCCAGGATCAGGACGTTGACATCCAGGGGAGCGCTGTGGGCGATCATGCCCAGCATGTCCCGCACCGCGCGGCTGCGCCCGATGATGCCGCTGTTGGCGCGGACCTCCCGCAGCTGGAGTACCCGGGAAACCGTCTGCTTCAGCTCCGCAGGATCTGCCGCGGCCGGCAGCACCGCCACGGCGTCGCCAAGCCCCTCCACGGCCAACTCTCCCGGATCCAGATCCCCCACCAGCACCAGGTCGGTGTCCTGGTTGAGGGAGGAAAACTTGCGCAGGACATGCCGAAAACGGGGATAGTCCCGGGTGTCGAACACGAAGACTCCCGTATGGCCGAGGTTGATCCTGGCCAGGGCTTCGGCGGGTGAGTCCAGGCCGTGAACCTCGTAATGATCAAGGCCCCAACCTGTTGCATGCGCCAAAAGGCGGGGACGGCGACTGAGAAGGACTACGGATTCCACGCTTTGCTCCCGGAATGGCGGTAACATGTCATTATGGCAGAATAGGGCAATTTCCAGGAAATTCCACAAAAAAGGCCCGACCAGAGGTCGGGCCACCGGGCGAGGTCTTCCAATCAGGGCAGGTCAAGGAAGGCGGCAGCTCGGCCGATATCCTCCCTCATTTTTCCCAGGTTCTCCTCAACTTCGGCAATTTCCAGTCCCACTGAGTCATGGAGCCCCTGCGGGTCACAGATGCCGGGATCGAACCCAAGGTCGGATCGGGTGGGCTCCACGGTGTTGGCGAGATAGTCGGCCAGGCTGATGACAGCCACCGCCCGGTCGGACCCCTGCCCCCCACCGATGACACACCGGTGGTGCTCGCCACAGCAGCGTACCAGCAATTCGGGGAAGCGCCAGGATTGTCCGAAGGCCGCCCCCAGCATGGCGTGATCGAAGCCAAAGGCTTCATTCTCGGCATCAAGCAGGCTCTCTCCGCTTGCGGCCCGTTCCGCGATGACGCGCCAGTATTTTTCAGGCGCATGGATTTCGAGCACGAACTTGCCCATGTCATGCAGCAGTCCGGCGGTGAAATACTCTTCCTGGTCCGGCAATCCCAGCATGATGGCCAGGTGCCTGGCGATGGCCCCGGTCACCACGCTGTGCCGCCACAGTTCGCGGTAGTCCAATCCTCCCCCGGCCTCGGCCACAGCGGGAATGACGCTGGAGGCCACGGACACGCAGATGGCCACCTGGCGCACGGTGCGGAAGCCCAACACGGTGATGCAGCGGGAAATGTCGGCGATGTCCCCACGGCGTGAATAGTAGGGCGAATTGGCCAGCCGCAGGATGCGGGCCATCAGGGGGGCATCCATCCGCACCACTTTGCCCAGATCCGAGGGGCCGGCGTCCGGGTCGTCCAGCACCTTCAGGATCTCCATGAGGGTCTCGGGAATTGAGGGGATATCCTCGATTTCCAGCAGAAGCTTCTGCAACCGGGCTTCGGTATCTTCACTGTGGATCACGGCTGTCGCGGGCATCGTCTTTTCTCCCTCAGATAAAGATTTCCATTTCGGTTTCCAGGGTCGTGCGGACCTGCTCCGCAACCTCGCCGAATTTCTCGGCGGACAGACCGAATCTCCGGTTGGCGTGGGACCCGACCAGATCCAGGTCCGGGTCATCCACGAAACCGATCCCCATCTTGTGGCACAGTTCGTTGGCCAGGGTCAGCAGGTCGTGCACGGGCGTGGCCGGGTCCTGCTCCCCGGGGCAGTGGTGCTGGAGAATGACTTCCTCCAGGACGGTGGCCAGCTTCCACTTGTTGACCAGGAGTGCTCCCACCTGGGCGTGGTCGAATCCGAGCACACGACGCTCGGTATCATGGAAGGACTTGTTCTCGTTGTAGACCACCTGGACGATCTCGTCGAATTCCCGCGGCGCCTTCTGGTTAAGCACCAGCTTGCCGATGTCGTGCAGCAACCCGGCCAGGAAGGCCTCCTCCGTGTACTTGGGCGCGACCTCTTCGGCCAGGATGCGGGAGGCGAACGCCGTCCCGATGGAATGCTCCCACAGCAGCCGTTCCTTCAGGCCGGTCTGGTTGGAATTGGTGTTGTAGAGGTTCCGCGCGGCGCTGGTGACCACGAGACTCCGGATGGAGTTGAAGCCCAGCATGACGATGGCCTCGGTGAGCGTCTTGATGCGACGGCTGCACGAGTACATGGCGCTGTTGGCGATCTTGAGGATGCGGGCGGTCATGGCCTGGTCGTCGGCGATGACCTGCTGGAGCTTATGGGCGGAGGTATCCGGATCCGAGGAGAGTTCCAGGACCTTGGCGGCGACCTGCGGCATGGCCGGAAGGTCCCGCGTGGTCATGATGATATTCCGCAGTTTTTCCGTGACCTGGGCCGAACC
>JALUJS010000009.1 GCA_027056825.1 Candidatus Krumholzibacteriia bacterium
CCAGGTTCCCTCCGCCGATGACCTCGTGGGCTGGATCCATCGTCCGGGCGTCCGCGTGGACCTCGTCGGAGAGACACCCCTGGGCACGGCGACCATGACCCTGATCGCCCCCTGACCGCAGGAACGCACGATCCCCGCCCTTCACGGGCGGGGATCGTTTTATTGCGGCGCCGCCGGGCAGGCCCGGATTAATCTTCCAATTCCAGTCCGAAGAAGCCGGGATGATCGTCCAGGACGAAGGCCACGTAGCCCTCGTCGAGCATGAGCCGGTCCAGGTGGGATGCGTCCAGGGGCTCGGTGCGGGGGGGGCGCAGGGTGAAATCGGCGTCCTCGCCCACGATGCCGCGCACCACCTCGCCGCAGATCACATTCAGCAGTTCGCCCAGGGCGTCGGAGGTCATGGCCACCGACTGACTGTCATCGGGTTCGAGGCCCAGGATGTTCGCCGCGATCTCGCGGGTCGCCTCCCGGGGCAGGGCCACGCACAGGGAGCCGTTCACCTGGCCGGTGAATTCCATCTCCGACCGCAGGAAGTCGATGCCCTCGAGATCCAGTTCCTCCTTGGCCGCCGGCTCCCCGAACATGAAGGTCAGCTGCTCGGTGATCTTCAGGAAGGTGCCCGTAAGCAGGGCGTGCAGATCCAGGGTTTCACGCGTCATGACTTGTCGCTCCCATGACCTCGTCCACGACTTCGCGGACATGTTCGGGGGTGAAGGGCTTCTTGACGAAGGCCCGTACGCCGGACGCCAGCAGGCGCTCGATGAGGGGGCGGCTGCCGGCCGAGGACACCATGATCACCGGCACGGTCGCGATGAGCCCGTTCCTGCGCATGGTCGCCACCAGTTCCTCCCCGTCCATGACGGGCATGCTGACGTCGCACAGGACCAGGTCGATCCAGTCCCTGCCCAGCACGTCGAGGGCCTCGCGGCCGTTGGCGGCCTGGTACAATTCCTTGTACTCGATGCCCGCCAGCTTGAGCGTCTTGACGATCACCGCCCGCACCGTGGCGGAGTCGTCAACGATGAGAATGTTCCACGCCATGTCTGTCACCACCCCTTCCGGACTGGAAAAGAGACTTCATATCTTCAACGCCGGCCGTGGTCCTGGCCATGACCAGCTCGGCCCGGGTTACGTCCAGGCCCAGGCGGGCGGCGGCGTCCTCGTCCATGCGGTAGTTCATGCCGTCTGTTCCCAGGCCCCAGCCCATGTCCAGACACAGGATGTCGGCCACATGCACCAGATCGACCAGCAGACTGTGTTCGGGATCGCAGCGGTGGGGCTGGTGGTGCCAGCGCGCGGCGGCCACGACCTCGCGGGGCAGGTTCCACGATTCGAGCATGGCTCCGGCCACCTCGGCGTGGTCGATGCCCAGCACCATCATCTCGGCCTCGTTGAAGGCCAGCTTGTCCAACTCCATGATCTCCTTGATGGGATCGTCGTCCACCTCCACGAACGTCCCCAGGACGATCTTGCCGATATCGTGGAGCAGGCCGGCGGTGAAGCCGTCTTCCACGCCCTTCAGATCAAGCTCCCGGGCGATGGTCTCGGCGCATATGGCCACGGCGATGGAATGCTCCCACAGGTCGGTGGAGTCCAGGTCGTATCCCTTGACGGGCTTGCGCACCAGCGGGGCCACCGACATGCACAGCACCATCTGGAAGATGCGGTTGGTGCCCAGGCGGGTGATGGCGTCCTTGACGGACTTGATGG
>JALUJS010000010.1 GCA_027056825.1 Candidatus Krumholzibacteriia bacterium
GTGACCCACGTTGTAGTGGATGGGCAGCTGATCCAGCACCTTGCCCTTGCAGTAGTCCCACTTGGTGATCATGGAGTCCACGTAGATGGAGGTGTAGGCCACGCAGGGCGTGGAGTCGAACTGCGTATGCAGCGGCCCCAGGCCCACGTTCACCGACTTGTGCAACACCTCCTTGATGGCGATGATGGGAATGCCGTAGGAGTCCTTGCCCTCGAACTTCCTGTTCTTGATGGCGTTCTGGATCTTCTTCCAGTCGTACACCCAGGTATGGCTGTCGAGCTTGCCGGAAATGACGATCTTGTCGCCAGTCGGCACCACATCGACACCGTGCGGGCTCTTCGGCTCGGGAATCAGATACAGCAGGCCGTTGGCCACGGCCTCCTCGATCCCGATCAGGGTCATGCCGTTGACCTTCTTGCCGATCTTGCCGGCCTTCACCAGCTCCTCGGCCTTCTTCCAGTTGGTCAGGTGCAGAAAGTCGGTGTCCTTGGAAGAGCAGCCGGCCTCGAAGGGGGGACGTCCCCGCTCGATACCGCCCACGTAACGCTCGGAGCAGAAGGAGTTGGTGAAGCCCCAGCCGTAGGACGGTCCCTTGCCGGCATCCGACAGGTCCTGGCTATAGGGCGGAAACTCGAAGGTGAACGACTGCTCGGGCTTGATGCGCCCTTCCTTGCGATCGAACTTCCAGTAGGTTAGACCACCCCGGTACTTTTCGTTGAACTCCTCGAGCGGAACGAAACCGCTGCCCTTGTAAGGGGCGGCGTACTGGGTGGCCTCCATCACGTACTCGGTGTTCGGCGTGACGAAGGCACCACCGTGCTCCGACCGGAACAGCGGGTTGACCACGATCTGCTTGGTCTCGAAGTCATGCAGGTCGATCACCGCGACGCGCGGATTGGCCTTGTCGTTGATGAACAGATACTGGCCGTCGTATTCGCCATTGGTCTCGGAGATGGCGGGATGGTGAGTATCCCCGTAGACGATGTCCTTGCCATTGATCCGGCCTTGCGCCAGTACGGCCTTGGACTCGTCATCGAAACCGTAGCCCTGCCACGGCTCGGGAGTGAACACGCCGATGTACTTGAGAATGCGCATGGACGGAATGCCATACACGATCACCTGTCCGCTCTGACCACCCGAACTGAAGGCCAGGTACTCGTCGCGTCCGCCCGAAGGGGTGTAGGTCTTGGCCGCCGCCAGGATGTCCTTCTCGGTCAGGCCACGCCGCTTCATGACGTCTTTCAACGTCTCCTGAGACCAGGCCTGGCCTCCGGCGAAGACCCCCACCGCAAGGGCTACGAGGGCGGCAAGCGTCTGCTTGCGTACTTTCATGGGTTGCTCTCCTAAAATTCCAAAGTGATGCCGAACCGCCAGAACAACGGCACGTGCTCACCGTTCTGTGGTTCAATCCGCACGATCTGCCCGGACCGTGCGACCGTTGCATGCAGCACGAAACAGTGTGTGGTATTTGCCCTGCCCGTCACTTGACATTTGTCAAACCCGAAAAGATGTCTCGCGCATAAGAAAAATGTCGCCTTCTTCTCGCCTCCGGCTTCGCCTGCACCCCTACCGTCTGGCCCTGCGCAACCCCTGGCCTGCCGCGCATGCGATGCCGGGAGAACGCCGTGGCTGGCTGCTGGAACTGGACCAGGGTGAAGATTGCGGATGGGGCGAATGCGCCCCCCTGCCGGCTGCCGGCACCGAGGATC
>JALUJS010000011.1 GCA_027056825.1 Candidatus Krumholzibacteriia bacterium
TGGGCGAATTTCGGATGTGATCCCCGGGCCAGGCCCGTATACTCGACCCGCGGAATCCTCATCATGGATCACGGAATCCTGACCGGGACGGTATCATGGGCGAATTCACCTGGCTGGACATCTTCTGGGCCGCCGCGTTCCTGCTGCTGATGGTGGGCGGGGCGGCCTTCTTCTACCGCCTGGCGCGGCGCAGCGAGAGCGACTTCTTCCTGGCCGGCCGCGGTTTGCCGTGGTGGTTGCCGGCCTCGTCGGTGTTTTCCACCCACACCGCCACCGACACGCCCATGTGGATCACCGGCGTGATCTACGCCAACGGCCTGCGCGGCCTGTGGTATACCTTCTTCACCGCCTGGACGGCCATCGGGGCCTTCGTGTCGGCGCGCATCTTCCGCCGCTCGCTGGCCTACACCCAGGCCGAGTGGCAGACCCAGCGCTTCGGAGGGCTGGGCGCCGAGATGCTGCGCGGGTGGATGGCCGGCTGGCAGATCTTCATGAACATGTTCATCCTCGGCTGGGTGGGCATGGCCATGGGCAAGGTGTGCCACCTGGCCTTCGGTTGGCCGCTGTGGGTGGGCCTGGTGATCCCGTCGGTGATCACGGCGTTCTACACCCTGGCCGCCGGCTACTGGGGCGTGGTCATGGGCGACTTCCTGCAGGGCATCGTGGCGGTGTTCGCCATCGTGCTGGTCTCCCTGGTGGGCATCGCCGCGGCGGGCGGCCCCACCGAGGTGACCACCAAGGTCGCGGAGTTGGGCCAGGCCTGGCGGCTGGACGCCTTCGCCTTCAGCGGGGTGTTCAGCGGCGATTTTCCCTTCGTGTGGTTTCTGACCATGCTGGTGATCGCCGTGATCGGCGGCTTCGGCATGGGCACGAGCATCGACTGGTACGTCGAGGCCCAGCGCATCCAGTCCGCGCGCACGGTGCGCGATGCGACCTACGGCCTGTGGGCCGGCGGGGCGGTGACGCTGGTGCGCAACGGCTTCTGGGCCGCGGCGGTGCTGGCGTTCTTCTCCATGCTGCCGAATATCGCCGACCAGGCCGACTACGAGCTGGGCTGGTTCCGCATGGGCTTCGAGCTGTTGCCCGCGGGGCTGGTGGGGGTGTTCTTCGGAGCCATCCTGGCCATCCATCTTTCGACCATCAGCAGCCACCTGAACCTGGGCGCGCTGTATTTTACCCGCGACATCTATCAGCGCTACATCCGGCCCGAGGCGAGCCAGCAGCGCCTGGTGTGGATGGGGCGCGCGGCGACCTTCGTGCTGCTGGTCGGGTCGTTCTTCTACGGCCTGATGATGCAGGAGATCACAAAGTGGCTGATCTTCGCCCTGTGGCTGATGATGGCCGGCATCTGGCTGCCCAACATCCTGCAGGTGGTGTGGTGGCGCTTCAACGCCTGGGGTTACCTGTCCGGCTGGATGGCCAACCTGGGCGTCTCGTGGCTGGTGGTGTGGATCCTGCCGGCCTTCGGCGTGATCCCCAAGCTGCCCGATCACCTGAACTTCTGGCTGCTCATGGCCCTGGGCGCGCTGATCTTCATTCCCGTGACCCTGGGCACCCGGCCCGAGAACATGGACCGCCTCGTGAAGTACTACGTGATGACCCGGCCGGTGGGCTGGTGGGGGCCGGTGCACCGCGAGGCGGTCAGACGCGGACTGATCGCAGAGAAGCCGCGTGGCGCCGATGAAGGACCCCGGCCGCTGATCCGCCG
>JALUJS010000012.1 GCA_027056825.1 Candidatus Krumholzibacteriia bacterium
GCCCTGCGCGCGGTGGCCGGCGGCCTTCCGAGGGAGCCGGCCACCGCGCGCAGGGCCGCGCCATCGTTCCAGGGCAGGCCCGTGCGGTGGTGCCCCGTGTCGATCTTCAGCCATATGTCCGCGTCCGGGGCCGCCGCGGCCGCGGCGCCGGCCACCGCCGGCGCATCGACGGTCAAGCCCAGCCGGCCGCCCCTGGCCTGCAGCGCCCGGGCCAGTTCCGAAAGGGGTGTCAGCTCCGCCGGGTTGACCAGGAAGGCCAGGGTGATGTCGTTCCATCCGGTCGCGGCGAAGCGCTCGGCCATGGCCCGTGAGGAGACGGTGATGCCGGTAATCCCCTCGGCCCGGAACCAGTCCCCCACCACGGGGTTCTGGTGTGTCTTGAAGTGGGGGCGCAGGCGGACGCCGGCGGTCCGGGTCCGGGCGGCCATGCGCGCGATGTTGGCGCGGGCCCGGTCCGCGAGGATGACGAGGGTCGCGGCGGCGACCCCGCGTTCCTTCAGCAGGGATGCGGTGCGTTTGAACATGGTGCCAGGTTAGCAGATGCCACCCGCGCCGTCATGACGGTTGCAAATCCCGGCCCGGTGGGGGACCATGCGGGCTGGGAACGAGAAAGAGGTGACCGATGAAATGTCCCGTCTGCCGCGTGCCGACCTACGTCGTGGAGTTCAAGCAGATCGAACTGGACCTGTGTCCGGACTGCGGCGGGGTCTGGTTCGACCGGGGGGAGCTGGAGCTGCTGCTGCCTTCGGCGCAGGATGCGGGGCTGACGCCGGCGGTCACCGACGAGGCCGGCCGGCCCTGCCCCCTTTGCTCGCGCACCATGGACAAGATGAATATCGGTCCGGGCCGCAGGGTACTGGTTGACAGCTGTCCGACCTGCGGCCTGTGGTTCGACCGTCGCGAGGTCGAGGACCTCAGTCGCGACCTCGCCGCGCACAGCCTGGAGGTCGACCCCGCCCTGGCCGAATTCCTGGGCGGCATGTTTCCCGCGAAAGGGGATGAGGGATGATCGTACTATTGATTCTGCTGGGTCTGATCGTGGTGGTGGGCATCTGGTTCGTCGGGGTCTACAACTCCCTGGTGGGCCTGCGCAACCGGGTCAAGGAGGCGTGGGCGCAGGTGGACGTCCAGCTCAAGCGTCGTTTCGACCTGATCCCCAATCTCATGGAGACGGTCAAGGGCTACATGCACCACGAGCGTGAGACCCTGGAGGCGGTGACCCAGGCCCGGGCCGCGGTGCAGGGAGCGGGCACCATCCCCGACCGCATCAAGGCCGAGTCCGGGCTGACCGCCGCCCTGGGCCGGCTGTTCGCCGTCTCGGAAGCCTATCCCGACCTGAAGGCCAGCCAGAACTTCCTGGCCCTGCAGGAGGAACTGACGAGCACCGAGAACAAGATCAGCTTCGCCCGCCAGTTCTACAACGAGACCGTCATGAACCTGAACAACAAGGTCCAGATGTTCCCGGGGAACATCGTGGCGGGGATGTTCAACTTCCAGCCCGAGACCTACTTCGAGGTCACCGAGGAAGCCGAGCGCGAAGCGCCGAAGGTTTCCTTCGACTGATATCCCTAACCCGGATGATTCATGAAGGAGCTACTGCGGATGGTTAACAGCGCGACAGGAAAGGCGTTCTCGGATTTGCTCGGTCAACGTACCGCACCGGGTACGCCTCCCTCGCAAATCCTTGCGAGCCCCTTTCCTGTC
>JALUJS010000013.1 GCA_027056825.1 Candidatus Krumholzibacteriia bacterium
CGGCTGGAACGCCCAGTCGGTCTCCGTCCTGCTCTACCTCGGCCTGGTGCCCACCGCGGTGGGGTTCTATCTCTGGAACAAGGGCGCGGTGAAGGTGGGCCGGGGACGCCTGGCGGTGGCCAACAACCTGAAGATCCCCCTGGCGGTGCTGGTGGCCTGGTTGCTGTTCGGCGAGACAGCACCCTACGGCCGCGCCCTGCTCGGGCTGGCCCTGTTGCTGGCGGGCCTGTGGCTGGCCGAGCCCCGCAAAAAGGGCCGCGGCTGATCGCCGCGGCCCCCCGGCTTCCCATCCCTATTCGGCAGGCGGCAGGTTGAAGATCCTGTCCAGGAAGGCGTACCGGTCGGCCACCTCCCGGATGATCATGGCCGTGGGTCGGCCCGCCCCGTGCCCCGCCTTGGTCTGGATGCGGATGAGAGTCGGCAGGTTCCCGGCCTGGCAGGCCTGCAGCCTGGCCGCGTACTTGAAGCTGTGGCCAGGCACCACGCGGTCGTCGTGATCGGCGGTCATGACCATCACCGCCGGGTACTCCACGCCCGGCTTCAGGTTGTGATAGGGGCTGTACTTGTAGAGGACCGGGAACATCTCCGGATCCTCGCTGCTGCCGTAGTCGCTGGTCCAGGCCCACCCGATGGTGAACTTCTGGAAACGCAGCATATCCATCACGCCCACCGCGGGGATGGCGGCCGCGAACAGCTCGGGCCTCTGGTTCACCACGGCCCCGACGAGCAGGCCGCCGTTGCTGCCGCCGTAGATGCCCAGTTTGTTGGGGTTGGTGTAACGCTCGCGGATCAGGTATTCGGCCGCGGCGATGAAGTCGTCGAAGACGTTCTGCTTGTTCTTCAACATGCCGGCCTGGTGCCAATCCTCCCCGTACTCGCCGCCGCCGCGCAGGTTGGCCACGGCGTACACCCCGCCGCTCTCGATCCAGGGCAGGATCGCCGGGGAGAAGCGCGGGTTCAGGCTGATGTTGAATCCCCCGTATCCGTACAGGAGGGTGGGGTTGTTCCCGTTCCGCTCCAGGCCCTTGCGGTGGACCAGGAACATGGGTACGCGGGTGCCGTCGTGGCTTTCGTAGAACACCTGTTCGGTCTCGTAGCCGGAGAAATCGAAGGCGATGTCCGGCTTGCGGAACAGGGTGCTCTTGCGCGTGGCGAAGTCGAAGTGGTAGATCTCGCCGGGGTTCAGGTAGCTGTTGAAGACGTAGTAGGTCTCGGTGTCCTCCTGGTGGCCGGAGAAGCCGCCGACGCTGCCGAGGCCGGGCAGAGGGATGTCGTAGGCGAACGTCCCGTCCAGGTCGAAGACCTTCACCCGGTTGGCCACGTCGCGCATGTACGTCACCACGAACTGGTCGTTCAGGATGGCCGCCGCGTCGATGGGATCGGTGCTCTCGGGGATCACCTCGCGCCAGTTTTCCCGCTCCGGCCGGGTGATGTCGATGGCGATGATCTTCTCGCGCGGAGCGTCGAGGTTGGTGCGGATGAAGAACACCTCGCCGTCGTTGCCCAGGAAGTCGTAGCTGGCGTCGAAGTCGTCCAGCAGGCGGTGCACGCGCTTGCTCTTGTCCAGCAGGTCCTTGTAATAGAGCCGGTTGTTGCGGCTGGTGCCCTGCCAGACGGAGATCACCAGGTAGCGGCCGTCCTCGCTGACGGCCCCGCCGAAGCCCCATTCCTTCTGGTCGGGCCGTTCGTATAC
>JALUJS010000014.1 GCA_027056825.1 Candidatus Krumholzibacteriia bacterium
GAAGGGGGAACTGGACTCTGTGCGGATTCCCGATCGCGCCGGTCCCCTCACTGCTTCCGTGGTCTACCGGCCGCGGGGCACCGGTCCGCAACTTCTGACCGTGCAGGTATCTCCCCTGGTCAACGAGCGTTTCCGCGGCAACAACGAAACGACCCTGGCGGTGACGGTGGCCAAGCGCCGGGCGCGCCTGCTGCTTTTGAGCATGGCGCCGGGCTGGGACGGCCGTTTCCTCGCCCAGGCGGCCCTGGGCGAACCGCGCCTGGAATTGGAGGTGGCCTACCGTTCCGAGCGGGGGCTTGTGCTGGCGGACAGCCTCGTTGCCTGGACCCCGCCGGTGGATGCGCAGGGATGGCGCGGTTATGACACGGTGATCCTGCAGTTCGCCGCCGCCGGGGATTTCGGCGATCCGGCCCCATGGTCCGGTTTGGCCCGCGCCGTGGATGACGGGCTGGGCTTGCTGCTGTTGCCGGGGCCGGGTTTCCCCCGCCGGTCGGGATTTCCCCGCCTGCCGGCCTCCCTGTCCGGGATCCTGCCCGTCGCGCCGGCCGGTCAGCGCTGGCGCCAGGGCGAATTCGCCCTCGTTCCGGCGGCGCTGGGCCATCCCGTGCTGGCGGGCGTCGGTTCGATCCGCTCAGGCGGCCGGAACCGGGGACTGGAACTTCTGCCCCCGGTGCGCGGCATCCTGCCGGTCACGGCCAGGGACAACGGACGCGTGGTCCTTGAAGGCCGCACCCGGCAGGGCGGGTCCATGCCCCTGCTGGTGCTTGGTCCGGCCGGCAAGGGGCGGGTGGCCTGGTACGGTGGCGACGCCCTGTGGCGGGCCGGTTTCTGGCCCCTGGCCGCCGGTGCGGGAGACGCAGGGGCGGAGAATCATCCCGGCCGGCGCCTGCTGACGAACCTGCTGGTGTGGCTCGGCACCGGTGAGACGGCAGGCGGCCTGCGTCTGCTGGACGTGCCGCCCCTGGCGACATCGGGCCGGCCCCTGGTGCTTGCCGGCCTCTGGCAGGATCTGCGCGGGGATCCGGTGGCCGGAGGCGAGATCGTCCTCGAG
Organism: Candidatus Krumholzibacteriia bacterium; assembly: GCA_027056825.1. Taxonomy (GTDB): domain Bacteria; phylum Krumholzibacteriota; class Krumholzibacteriia; order LZORAL124-64-63; family LZORAL124-64-63; genus JAHJTW01. Next base: position 1,052 of record JALUJS010000014.1, read on the forward strand.
ATCACAGACCGGGACGGAAAGGACGCTGCGCCGCGCACCTTCGCCGCCGAGGCGGTGGATCCGGCGACCGGCCGCTTCACCGTGCGCGTGCCGCCCCTGGCGCCCGGGAACTACGACCTCCAACTCCAGGGGCGGGGTCCTGCAAGCGCCACCGGCCGGCGGGTATCCCTGGCGGTCCGGGACGTCAACATGGAATCCCGGCAACTGCGCCAGGACCGGAGCCGCATGAGGCAGTTGGCTGTGGCCGCGGGCGGCACATACTTCGACGCCGGCGCCGATTCCTCCCTGGCGGTCCTCGAGGCGATGCTGGGGACGGTGAACCCTCCGGCCCGCGAGCGCGTGCGGCGGGTGCGCCTGGATGTGACCCGGGGCCTCCCGTTCCTGTGCGTGGTCGTCGTCCTGCTGGCGTTGGAATGGTACTTGCGAAGGCGCCACGGGCTGCTCTGATCCCTTTTTCCCCGCTCCCGGAAAACGGGTGCGCCGTTGCGCCACGCATGGATGGTACCTCTTGTCCTGGGCCTGGGGGCCCGGGCGGTTCCGGCCCAGGTGCTGATCAACGAGATCTATCCCGATCCCGCCGGGAGCGACGCGGGCCGGGAGTTCGTGGAACTCTTCAACCCCGGCGGGATCGGGATAGATC
>JALUJS010000015.1 GCA_027056825.1 Candidatus Krumholzibacteriia bacterium
GCACGGCCGCGGTGAGGTTGGCACCGTTGTGCCGGCCGGGCAGGGGCACCGGCCAGACCTCGCCGTCGATCTCCACGGCCCAGCCCCGTCCGGGTTCCGGACACCAGCGCCAGCGGTGGTCGCCCGCCCGTTCGCCCCAGCTTTCGATCCGGCAGCGGGCGCGCGCGGACCAGGCGTCGAAACCCGGGCTGTCTGCGTTAAGCACGGCCGTCCCGTCCGGCGGCAGGGCGTCCAGCAGTTCGCCCTTGCCCGTGATGACTCCGTCCAGGGAGCCGAATTCCGCAAGGTGGGCCCGGCCGGCGTTGGTGATCACCCCGACCTGCGGCCGCACCAGGGCGGCCAGGGAGGCGATGTGGCCCACCGCCGAGGCCCCCATCTCCAGGACCGCGTACCGGTGGGACGGCGCCAGTTCCAGGAGCGTGAGCGGCACCCCCAGGCGGTTGTTGAAATTGGCCCGGGTGGCCAGGACCCGGCCCGCTCCCGCGAGCATGGCCGCACACAGGTCCTTGCAGGTGGTCTTGCCGTTGGTCCCGGTGATCCCCACCATCACGCCGGACCAACGGTTGCGGTGGCAGGCCGCAAGATGCGCCAGCGCGGCCGGCCCGTCGGTGCACACCAGCACCCCGGCACCCTCCCGCGCGGTGATCCCCTGCAGATCCGCCACCGGATCGATGGGCGGCTCCCCCTCCGCACCCGGCTCCAGGCCGGCGAGGGACCAGTGGCCGCCCGCGGCCGCGGTGGCGATGAACCGGCGGCCGTCCACGTTTTCTCCGGGCAGGGCCACGAACAGGTTTCCGGTCGCCAGGGAACGGGAATCCAGTCCCGCCCCGGCGAAGACCGCCTCCTGCGGCAGATCCACGGACGGGTCCACGGCCTCGAGCCTGCCTGCGCGTGCCATGAGCACGGCCTGCAGCAGGCCCGCTGCGCGCAGGTCCGCCGCCGCCTGCGCCACGGGGTACCAGGGTCTCATGCCGCGCGGCGCCTCAGTCATGGCCGTCCTTTCGCGCGCCGGCCCAGGCGCGGACCAAGGCCCGATCGTCCAGGTCCAGCACCTTGTCACCGACCAACTGGTAATCCTCGTGCCCCTTGCCTGCGATGACGACGATGTCACCCTCCTGCGCCGCGTCCAGGGCGGCGGCGATGGCCGTGGCGCGGTCCGGAACGACTTCGCGCGTCGTGGCCCGGGGCGCGGTGACCGCCCGCACCCCGGCGAGGATCTCCCGGTTGATGGCCGCCGGATCCTCGCTGCGGGGGTTGTCGGCGGTGATCCACAGGCCGTCCGCCAGTTCGGCCGCCACCCGGCCCATCAGCGGCCGCTTGCCGCGGTCCCGGTCGCCGCCGCAACCGAAGACCACCAGTAGCCGCCGGGGCTCCAGTTCCGTGCAGGCCCGGAGCACCGCGGCCAGGGCGTCGGCGGTGTGGGCGTAGTCCACCACGGCCACCGCCCCGGTGGGCAGGGCGATGCGCTCCATGCGGCCGGGCACCTGCCGCAGCTGCTGCAGGGCCGGCGCGGCCTCCTCGGCCGGAAACCCCGCTCCCAGCACCGCCGCCAGGGTCGCGGCCAGGTTCTCCACGTTGTAACGGCCCACCAGGGGGCTGTGGACCCGCAGTCGTTTCCCCCGCCAGTCCAGTTCCACCTGCGTGGCGTCCATGGCCAGGCGACAGGACAGCACCTTCAGGTCCGCCCGGACGGAGGTTTCGGGTCGGGCCGAGAACAGGACCACCTGGTCGGGGCCGTCCGCCAGCGGCGCCAGCGCGGGGTCGTCGGCATTGATCACGGCCGTCCCGCCGGGTCGCAACAGGTCCAGGATCTGGGCTTTGGCCCGCAGGTAGCTGTCCAGGTCCCGGTGATAGTCCAGGTGGTCGCGGCCCAGGTTGGTCATGACGGCCACATCCAGGCCCAGGCCCGCCGCGCGACCCTGGTCCAGGGCGTGGGACGACAGTTCCATGGCCACGCTCAGGCACCCGGCCTGGACCATGCGGTCCAGCCAGGCGTACAGCACCGGCCCGGACGGGGTGGTCAGGGGGGCCTTCTCGCCGTAGCCGCCCGCCTCGTAGCGGATGGTTCCCAGCAGGCCGCACGGCCCTCTCAGGCTGCCCAGGACGCTCTGCAGGAGGAAGGAGACGGTGGTCTTGCCGTTGGTCCCGGTGACCGCCGCGGTCAACAGCTTCTCGTCGGGCCGGCCGCGCAGGTTCCGGGCCAGCAGCGCCGGCGCCTGTCGGGTATCCGGCGCGACGGCCAGGGCCGCGAACCCTGCGCGCGCGTTCTGCGGCAGACCCGCCAAGGCGTCGGCCGCCACCACCGCGGCGCGGCATCCCCGCTCCAGGGCCGCCGGCAGGTAGGCGTGCCCGTCGGCCCGGGCGCCCTTGACGGCGACGAAAACGGTATCCGGATCCGTCCGCCGCGAATCCTCGGTCACCGCCGAGACCTCCGGGTCCTCCGTTCCACACAGCACAACGCCGTCCAGGATGCCGACCAGGTCCGAGAACCTCATGGCCACACCTTCTCCATGGTGATGGTGACGCTGCGGCCGGAAAGGGGCTCGCCCGGGGCGATGTCCTGGGCCACGGCGTACCCGTTGCCCCGCAGTTCGGCCCGGATGCCCAACCGCGCGGCCAGGGATCGCACCTGGCGATCGCTCAGTCCGCTGAAATCGGGACACAGGGACAACTCCACCATCTTCTCCGGTTGGCGCGGCCCCACCGTCAGGGTCACGGTGGTGCCGGGCAGACACCGCGTACCGGCGGCAGGAACCTGCTGCACCACGAATCCGTCCCGCTCGGCGCCGCTGATGTCCAGTCCCGCGGCGGCCAGCCGTTGCGCGGCAGACGCGACGTTCAGGAAGAGCACGTCCGGCACCTCCACCTCGTCCCGCGGGACCGGTGCCTCCACCAGGGCGGTCAGGCCCCCGGGCACGTCGGTCAGCCAGTCGGTCTCGTTGCGGATGGCCAGGACGATGTTCCGGAACAAGGGTACCGCGCTCTGGGACGCGAAGTGGTAGATCCCCCGCGGCCGCTCCAGGACCGTCAGGATCACCAGGCGGGGGTCATCCAGAGGCACCAGGCCCCCGAAGCTGGCCATGTAGGCGCCGGGCTCGTAGGCCCCGCCGTCGAGGCTGAGCTGGGCCGTGCCGGTCTTGCCGCCGGTGGTGATCCAGTCCATGCGGGCGGCCACGCCGGTTCCTTCCTTGACCACCCGTCCCATGGCAGTCCGGATCACCGCCGCGAGTTCGGGGGAGATCACCCGGCGCATGACTACCGGGGGCAGCTCGCGCGTCCGGCCGGTGGCCGGGTCGGTGATCGCGCTCACCAGGCGCGGTGCGTAGAGGGTCCCTCCGTTGGCCACCGCGCACAGGGCCAGCCCCAGTTGCAGGGGTGTGACGGCGATCTCCTGACCGATGGCCAGGGTGGATTTCGAACGCCGGCTCCACCGGGCCGGCTCGCGCAGCAGGCCCGCCGGCTGGGCCCCGTAGGGCAGGGTGGTCGGTTTGCCGAAGCCGAAGGCCTGCAGATCGCGGTAGAATTCCTCGTCCTTGAGATTGAGCACCGCCCGGGCGAAGTAGATGTTCGACGACCTGGTGAACGCCCGCATCAGGTTGAGGTTCCCGTACCGGTGGTGGCGCTCGTTGTCGATGGTGTAGCCGTCGAAGCGGGGATCGCTGCAGTCGAACACCGTCGCGGTGTCGATGGCGCAGTTGTGCAGCAGCGAGGCCATGGTGAAGACCTTGAACACCGACCCGGGTTCGTACTGGCTGGTGAAGTTGCGGTTGATCCAGACCGCGCCGTCCCGGTGGGGGCCCTCGCGGGTGGCCATCAGGGGCCAGCTCGCAGCGGCCAGCACGTCCCCGTTCCCAGGGTCGAGCACCAGGACCGATCCCCCGCGCGCGCCGTACTCCCGCACCGCCGTCGCCAGCTCCCGCTCGCAGATCGCCTGCAAGTCGATGTCCAGGGTCAGGGCCACGTCGCTACCGTCGCGCGGCTCCTGCTGGACGATGCGCCCCAGGCTCCGGCTGCCCACGGGGGTGCGGACATCCCGCGCCAGGCCCGGCGTGCCCGCCAGGTCCGCGGCCAGCCCAAGTTCCAGGCCGGTGGCCACCGTGTCGCTGGCTCCGTAGCGGAAGAAGCCGATGATCGAGGCGCCGATCCCGTCATAGGGATAGACCCGCGTGACCACCGCATCCAGGGTCACCGACGGATCCTTTTCCAACGACAGCTTCTGTTCCCGGGTCAGCACGACCTTGCGGGCCAGGGCCAGGTGGCGGCCACGGGCGCCGGCCAGCTTCCGCGCCAACCGGCCTTCATCGGCGTCGAGCACGGGAGCCAGCCGCCCGGCGGTGGCGGCGGGATCCTGCATCCGGGAGGAGGCCACGCCGATGTCCCAGGTGGTCACCGACACGGCCAGGGGCCGGCCCTCGCGGTCGGTCAGGCGACCCCGGTCCGGCTCGAGGGTCAGGTCGCGCCCCCAGACGACCTCCGCGATGTGGGCGTAGTGTTCGTGGTCGAAGACCTGGATCTGGACCACGCGGACGGCCAGGACGATGCAGACGGCGACCACCGCCAGGCGCAGGGCGAGGAACACCCCTTTCCTGTCGGTGGTCCGGCTCACGGTCGCCCGGCGGGTCCGGTCTCGGCCGCCGAGGCCGCCCGGGGCAGCAGGGAGACCATGGACCCGGAGTCCTTACCGACAAGCGGATCGGTGGCCGCCTCCACGGGTTCACCCCCGCCCAGGCCGGCAAGGACACGCGCGAAAAGGCCGGTGCGGGCCTTGGTCCGCGCCGGGGTCTGGACCAGGACCAGGTTGGGCCGCTCGGGGTCCCGCAGACCCAGTTCCGCCACGGCCCGGGCCCGGATCACCGCCGGGGACGTCAGGGTATTCAGACGGGTCTGCAGGCGTGCGGTGCGCGCTGCGAGGAATTCCCGGCGGTCGTCCAGCCGTGCCACCTTGAGGCGGCAGGCCACCACGCAGTTGGAGACGAAGACCGAGCCGGCGAGCAGGAGCAGGCCCAGGACGACCAGGGGCACCGCCAGCGCGGTCCGGCGGCAGAACACGTCCCGGCGCTGGGCCATCAGGCCACAGGCCAGCAGATCCATTTCCCTCCGGCGGGGAAGCGAGGCATCGGGTCGGTGGGGTGTCATGCCTTGTGCTCCTTTGCCAAGCGTCGCGCGGCCCGCAGCCGTGCGCTGCGGGACCGGGGATTGAGGTCCTGTTCACCCTGCCCGGCCTTAGCCGCCCCCCGGTGCAGGGGCTCCAGCGTGGGTTTCCGTCCGCAGACGCAGACCGGAACCTCGGGCGGGCAGATGCAGCCCTTGCGCTCCCGGGCCAGGAAGCGCTTGACCAGCCGGTCCTCCAGGGAGTGGTAGCTGATGACCACCAGCACGCCCCCCTCTGCCAGCAGGTCGGGCGCCGCCTCCAGGGCTTCCTCCAGGGCTCCCATCTCGTCGTTGACGGCGATGCGCAGGGCCTGGAAGACGCGGCTGAGGACCGGTTCGGCCTTGCGCCCGGCCGGCACCACGGAGGTGACGATCTCCCGCAGGGCCGCCGTGGTCTCCACCGCGGCTTCGGCGCGGGCGGCCACCAGCCTCCGGGCGATGCGACGGCTGGCCCTTTCCTCGCCGTAGCGCCAGATCAGGTCGGCCAGTTCCCGCTCCGGCAGCGTGTTGACCAGTTCGGCGGCGGTGGTCCCGGTGCGCTGGTCGAAGCGCAGGTCCAGGGGGCCGTCCTGCCGGTAGCTGAAACCCAGGCGCGGATCGTCCAGTTGCAGGGAACTGACACCCAGGTCCAGCAGGATGCCGTCCACCTCCGGCCAGCCGACGTCGGCTGCCCAGTGGGCCATCTGACGAAACGAGCCGCGACGGCAGTGCAGTCGCGGCCACGCGGCGGCCAGTTCGGCGCAGGCGGCGCAGGCTTCGGTGGACAGGTCGATGCCCAGCACCTCGGCCCCCGCCTCGAGCATCGCCCGGGCATGGCCGCCGAATCCGAAGGTCCCGT
>JALUJS010000016.1 GCA_027056825.1 Candidatus Krumholzibacteriia bacterium
ACCCGCGCCTTGGCTTCCTGGTTCACGGCGAAGGCCTCGCGGTCCAGGCCGCGGTCCGGATGCCGGACGTGCAAGGCGTGCATCACGTCGATGGTCTCGGCGTAGATCCCGGCCGCCTGGCTCGTCACACCCCCGGCGACATCGCTCGCTTCGCTGCTGCGCCGCCGCACCTCGTCCACTTCCCGCAGCGCTTCCCGCAGATGGGTCAAGGCCTCGTCCAGGCGGCCCTGCCGGCGGGCGACCATGGCCTGTCCCAGCAGGGACCACTCGAGGATCTCGAAGTAGCCCACGCGCCGCGCGATGGCCGTGGCCTCGGACAGGGCCGCGGCCGCGCCCTCGAGATCACCGCTGTCCAGCAGCCCATGGCCCCGGACCTTCTGGACCCAGGCCTCGGTCATGGGCGCCTCGTACTCCCGGGCCAGGGTCAGGGCGGTGTCCAGGTAGGCCAATCCCCGGTCGAACTCCTTCAACTCGCACAGCACTTCGCCCAGGGACATGAGCACGCGGGCCTCGCTGCGCCCGTCGCCCGCCCGGCGGATCAGCTTCAGGGCCCGGGGCAGCACCTCCCGCGCCTGAGCGTATTCCCGCCGGTACTCGTGGATGGAGCCGATGTTGGTCAGCATCATTCCCTGCCGCCAGGGGTTGTCCACCAGCCTGATGGCCTCGGCGTACTGGTCCAGGGCCGCATCGAAATCCCCCAGCAGGTAGTTGGCCCCGGCCATCTCGCCCAGCACCGCGCCTTCGACCCTCTGGTCCCCGGACTGCCGCGCCAGGTCGAGGGCCTGGCCGAAACCGGCCACGGCCCGGGCCAGCTTGCCCTCCATCAGGTCGATGACCCCCAGGTAGTGCAGCGCCCGCGCCTGCCCGGCGGCGTAACCGGCCTGCCGGTAGTGCTCCAGGGCCTGCCGGCGCCAGCGGCGTGCGCCGTCCAGATCCATCTGCAGCCGGTCGACGACCGAACGCGCCAGGGCCGCGTCGCCCGCCCAGCGCGGCAGATTCTCGTCGGTGGCGATGGCAGCGGCCGCTTCCAGGTCCTGCCGGGGCGGGTCGATCTGGCGCCTCCGCAGGCGGGCCCGGCCCCGCTGATAGAGACCGAAGTATTCCTGGAGGGGAAGACCGAGACGGCGGGCCGCGGCGATGCCTGCGGTCAGGATGGAATCGGCCGCGGCGATGTCGCCCGTTTCGATGGCCGCGCGCCCGCGCTGCAACAGGAAGAAATTCGCCGCCACGGGGTCGGCCCCGCGCCACTGCGCGGCCAGGGAATCCAGCAGGACCGCGGCCGCGGCAAAATCCCCTGACCGGGCCAGTCCGGCCGCGCGGCCGGGCCCGCCGGCGGCAACCCCCGCGTCGCTTTCCAGTTCGGCCGCGGCCTCGGCCGCGAACCACGCGCCCAGGGGCCCGCCCAGGCTCCGGGCCTGCTGCAGGGCGGCGCCGGGATCACCCGCGACCAGCGATCGCCAGGGATCGGCCGGCCGCACCGCCGCCCGCGCCGTCACCGCCGCCGCCAGAACCATCAGGATCAATACGGACTTGCCAGGACCCACACGCTGGACCATGATCAACCAACCTCCGGATCAACCGTCGTGAAAGGCCGCCGTGAACCTCGACGCCCAATCACTCGACACGCTTTGCGCCCGCGCCCAGGCCGGAGACGGCCGGGCCGAGGCCGATCTTTTCTCCGCCCTGCGTGTAAGGTTCCTCCAACTCGCCAAACGAAGGGTTCGGACCGACCACATCGAGGATGTGGTGCAGGACGCCCTGAAGATCGTATGCGACCGTTACAGGGAGCGCAAACAGGGAGTGGGAATCCTGGTCTGGTCGCTGACGGTCCTGCGCAACGTCATCGGCAACTATTACCAGGGTCGGGAAACGGAGCGAAGGCACATGGATTTCGTGGCGGAATATCCCCGGACCGCGGCCTCGGATGAGGATCCCCTGCAGACCGCCCTCACCGCCGACAGCATCCGGTTGCTGCAGGCCGCCATCAGGGAACTGGCCGAGCGCTTCCCCCGCTGCGGAAGGATCTTCCATCACCTGCTGGCCGGCCTGGCGGGCGGCGGGGCTTCCCAGGAGGTTTCCACCGGTACCCTGGCCGCCATGCAGAAGGAGAACCCCGGCCTGACCAGGGGTGGGTTCTACACGGCGCTGCACCGCTGCCGGGCGCATCTGCGGGCCATCTGGGACCGAAGGCAAGGAGAGCCGAATCATGTCTGAGCGCACGGACGAAAAACCCCTCAGCCCCTGCGACCTGCTGGCCGCCTACGAGTTGGGCCTGCTGGACGGGCAGGAGCGATTGCGCTTCGAGGGTCACCTGGAAACCTGCCCCCACTGCCTGGAAGAGGTTTACGCCTTCGCTCCCGCTTCCTTGCTGCTGACGGCCGCACCCGGCCGTTTCGCCGCCCTGGCCGCGCCCGCGAAACCCTCGGTGTCCGGACGCCTGGCCGCCGTCCTGGCCGGGATCTTCCAGCCCCGCGTGTTTGCGCCGGTGGCCGCCGCGGCCGCCCTGGCCCTGCTGGTCCTGATCCCCTCGGCTCCCCGCTGGAGCGACCTGGCCGTGGTCGAACCCCTGTCCTGGTCCCACGTCCAGGTCCGCGCCGGCGGTGATCCCGGCGGCAGGCTCTTCGCAGACGGCATGGAAAGGTACACCGCCGGCCGGTACGACGATGCAGCGGAGATCCTCCAGCAGGCGGCCCGCGCCATGGAGGACACGGACCGCGGCTCCCTCCCCCTGCAGGCCGGTACTCCCGGACAGGCCCGCCTCTACGCCGGCGTCAGCCTGCTGCTCGCCGGACGGCCCCAGGCCGCCAAGGGTCCCCTGCTGGCCGCCGCGGCAAACCCCCTGCCGCCGGTGGCCCAGGGGGCTGACTGGTACCTGGCCCAGGCCTACCTGCTGACCGACCGACCCGATTCGGCGGGTATGGTGCTGAAGGGTCTTGCCGAAAGCCCGGTGTACGGCTCCCGCGCCCGCGCGCTGCTGGATCGCCTCGCCCGCTGACCCTATTGAATCATTTTCAGAATTGATATATGATCAGGCCCTGATCCTGTGCCCATCCAACCAAGGGGAAAGTCCATGAATCCTCGCCATCGCCGCCACCGCCTGGCTCTGTGGCTCGCGCCCGTCCTGTTGCTGGTCTTCTGGTCGCTGCCCGCGGCGGCCCAGGATTCCTGCACCATCGGGAACCTGAACGATCCGGCCGGCCCCCCGGCCCCGGACATCTTCCAGGCCAACGAGACCTACGCTTACCATGTCTTTCCGCCCGAGCAGTGCAGTTGCAGCGAGGGTGGCTTCATCCCCACCTCCGTCTCCCAGCTCCTGTACTTCGACACCGAACAGATTCCGGCCACCTTCCAGGTCCAGGCCCAGTTGCTGGCGGCCGTGTACGACGCGGGCTCCGGGTGCTACACCCCGGGCGTGGTGATCTGCGAAGGTCCTCCTCTCCAGGTCACGGTGACCACCACGGGGGTGTTCCAGGCCACCGCCCCCTTCGACCTCTGCCCGGTGCAGCCGTTCGCCGAGCACTACTTCCTGGCCCTGAAATATACGGGTTACGCGCCGGGGTATCTGGTCACCGACGGTCTGCCCCAGGAATGCACGGAATACGTCGACCGGGGCGCCGGGTGGGAGGACATGTTCTTCTTCCCGGGCAAGACCGGGGGCGGGAAGTCCATCCTCTTCGGGGATATCGTCTGCGACGCCTACACCGTGGACAACGAGCAGGGCGCCTGGGGCGTGATCAAGAGTCTGTATCGCTGATCCGGGTCCCGGTGGAGATCATGGCCAGCAGGCTGCGTGCGGCCGCGGTGGCGGGAACCCGCCCCGCGGCCACGTCCTTTTCCAGCTCGGCCATCTTCGCGCGCACGCTGTCGCGGCCCAGGAACATGGTTTCCAGGCCCTCCCGCACCAGGTCGCGCAGCCAGGCGCGCTCCTGGTCGGCGCGGCGCGACGCCAGCACTCCCGACTGTCTGGCCGTGCGCATGAAATCCCCGATCACATCCCACAGCGCGGCCACCCCTTCACCCTTGAGCGCGGAGCTGAGCACGGCGCGGGTGCGCCAGCCCTCGGTGGCCGGCCGCAGGTAGTGCAGGATGCGCTCGAATTCCGCCCGGGCGGACTCGGCGGCGGCGCGGCCGGGACCGTCGGCCTTGTTGATCACGATGAGGTCCGCCAGTTCCATGACGCCCTTCTTGATCCCCTGCAGTTCGTCCCCCGCGCCGGCCAGCAGCACGAGCATGAAGAAATCCACCATGGAGCGGACCACCGCCTCGCTCTGGCCCACGCCGACGGTCTCCACCAGGATCACGTCATAACCGGCGGCCTCGAACAGCACGATGGTCTCGCGGGTCTTGCGGGCCACCCCGCCCAGGGTGCCGCCGGAGGGCGAAGGGCGGATGAAGGCCGCCGGATCGGCGGCCAGCTTTTCCATGCGGGTCTTGTCGCCCAGGATGCTGCCGCCGCTGAGGCTGCTGCTGGGATCCACCGCGGTGACGGCCACCTTGTGGCCCCGGGCGGTCAGGTGTCCGCCGAGGGCCTCGATGAGGGTGCTCTTGCCCGCCCCGGGCACGCCCGTGATGCCCACCCGCACGGCCTCGGTGCGGTGGGGCAGCAGGGCGGTCAGGACCTCCTGGGCCAGTTCCTGGTGGGCCGGGGCGTTGGATTCGATGAGGGTGATAGCCCGCCCCAGGATCACCCGGTCGCCGGCCCGCACACCGCCGATGTACTCCTGCGCGGTCAGGACGCGGCGCGGAGCGCCGGTGCTTCCGGGACGCCCCTTGCGGGCCGCCGGTTCGCCGGGCAGGCCGTCATGGCCGCCGACAACGCCCTTGCGCACGTGCAGGGCCGAGGATTTCTTGCCGCCGGAATCGGGTTTGCGGGTCATGCCGAGGTCGCCTTTCGTGGTCACTAGAGAATATGGAGTGACCGGTCACTCCATATTCTCTAGCCGGGATCATAGCCCAGGATAGACATCAGGGCCAGTACCGGACGGGCACGAAAAAGGGACGCCCGCCGGAGCAGGCGTCCCCCGTTTTTTCCGGCGCTCACCTCAGGACGCCGAACGCACCAGCCGCAGGCCGGTATAGGCCGTACCCGAATCCGGATCCTGGCTGCCCCGGTTGGCCGACCGGCAGGAAGCCGCCGTATCGTTGAAGCTGCCGCCGCGAACGACCCTGGCGCTGCCGCTGGCCGGACCGGTCGGATCGGTGGCGTCGCCGGCCGGATAGAAATCGAACCAGTCCCAGCACCATTCCCAGACGTTGCCGTGCATGTCGTACAGTCCCCAGGTGTTCGCCACCTTGCCGCCCACCGCGTGGACGGTGGCGGAGGCGTTGCCGCAATACCAGCCCATGGTGTTCAGGTTGGCGTCCAGGGTGCAGTCGGTTGCGGTGATGTCCCCGTCGGCGAAAGCCGTGGTGCTGCCGGCGCGACAGGCGTATTCCCATTCGGCCTCGGTGGGCAGCCGGTAGCCGTTGGCGTCCCGGTTCCAGGTGACATCGCCACCGTTGACGACATACGCCGGGGTCAGGCCCCGCGCCGCCGACAGGGCGTTGCAGAAGGCGATGGCGTCGCTCCAACTGACCTGGGTCCGGGGCAGTTGGGACGTCGAGGTTCCACTGCCCATGATCTCGTCCCACAACTCCTCGGTCACCTCGTAGGGGGCCAGGTAAAAATCCCCGGTGAGCGTGACGGTGTGCAGGGTCTCGCCGGACCACCGGCCCGGTTCGGTGTCCGGACTGCCCATGGTGAACGAGCCGCCGCTCACCAGCAGGAAATCATCCAGGGGGGTGTAGGTTCCCGTCAGGGCTATGCTCTGACCCGCGTCCAGGGTTGCGGTGACGGTGGGCGGATCAGGCGTGATCCAGTTTTCCAGCCAACCCCAGGTCACCGTGTAGCTGCCCGCGGGCATATCGACCAGGCCCTGCTTGCCGGTTCCGGTCTGGGATACTCCCCCGGGACCCATGAGGGTCCAGGGGGAGTATCCCAGACC
>JALUJS010000017.1 GCA_027056825.1 Candidatus Krumholzibacteriia bacterium
GGCCGGAGGGATCCGGCCTGTCGGCCGTTGTCCGCCGCATGGCCGATGCCCTCGGCGGCGACGGGGACGGCGATCCGGTCCTGCTGCGCGGCCTGCACGCCGGGGCGTCCGCCGCCCTGCTGGCCGGCTGGGCCGCCGGACCGGGGGCCGGGGGTACCTCCCTGCTGGTGGCCGCCGACCGCAAGGCGGCCGAGCAACTGGCCGATGACCTGGAGGTCTGGCTGGGCGCCGAGGCGGTGGTCTACCTGCCCCAGCAGGACGTGCTGGCCTTCGACCGCAACTCCCCCGAACCGGCCGTGGTGGGCGATTTCTTCGCCGGCCTGGACCGGGTGCGCGCGGGCCGGGGCCGACTGGTGGTGCTCTCGCTGGCGTCCCTGCGCCAGCGGATCATGGCTCCGGCCACCTTCGAACGCGCCCTGCTGCGCCTGAAAGCGGGCCAGCGCATCGACCCGGACGACCTGTGCCGGCGCCTGGCGCGCCGGGGATACCGGCCCGCCGGCCTGGTGGCCAAGGTGGGCGATTTCGCCCGGCGCGGCGGGATGCTGGACGTCTACACCCCCGGTGAACATCCCCTGCGCCTGGAGTTCTTCGACGACGAGATCGTTTCCATCCGCCGCTTCAGCGTGCGCACCCAGCGCACCATCGCCAAGGACGACGAGGCCCTGATCCTGCCGGTCAGCCACCTGCTGCTGGACGACGACGCCGTGGTCGATTGCCTGGCCCGCGCGGAGGAGCGCCTGATCGAGATCGGCGCCGGCGCGGACGACGACTTCATCCACGACCTGGAGGGGCGCCTGGAGGACCGCCTGGCGGATGACGGCCTGGAGTCCTTCCTGCCCTGGCTGGGGCCGACCGCCACGGTGGCGGACTACCTGCCGGCCGGGACCCGTGTCTTCTGGATGGATCCGGTGCGCCTGAAGGAGCAGTCGGAGCTGCTGGACCAGGAGCTGCCCCGCCTGCGCGAGGGTCGCCTGGACGCCGAGACGGTGCTGCCGGAACTGGAAGAACTGGTCGAGCCCACCGCGCGCCTGGCGCTGCCGGGCTTCCGGCACGTCTGGGTGGCCGGGGGCTGGATCGCCGGGGACGAGGCCGGCGCCTGGCTGGGGTTGCAACCCGGTCGCCAGGAGGCCTTCGCCACCACGGGCCAGGATCTGCGCGGGGGCGACGTGTCCGCCCTGGCCGGGCGGCTCGCCGAACAGGCGGCCGAGGGCTGGACATCCCTGGTGGTCTGCGACAACAAGGGCCAGGCCGAACGGCTGGCCGACCTGTTGTTGGAGCACCGGGAGGTCCCGGCGGCCTCCCTGCCGCGGGTGGGGGCCCTGACCGCCGGTTTCACCTGGCCGGAAGCCCGGTTGGCGGTGATCACCGACCACGAGTTCTTCCAGCGCTACCGCCGGCCGGCGCGGGTGCGCCACCGCGGTTCCGGCCTGGTCAAGGAGCGCGCCTCCCTGCGGCCCGGCGAGTACGTCGTGCACCTGGAATACGGCATCGGCCGCTTCCGGGGCATGAAGGTCATCACCGTCGAGGGCGTCGAGCGGGAATGCCTGGAGGTCGAGTACGCCGACGGCGGCAAGGTCTTCGTCCCGGTGGAGAACATCGACCAGATCGAGCGCTACAGCACCGACCAGGGCGCCAACCCGCCGCTGGCCAAGCTGGGTTCGGGAGCCTGGCTGCGGGTCAAGGGCAAGGCGCGCAAGGCTATCCGTGCCATGGCGGCCGAGCTGATGGAGATCTACGCCGCGCGCCAGGCCCGGCCCGGCCACGCCTTCCCGCCGGACAGCCCCCTGCAGAAGGCCCTGGAGGACTCCTTCCTCTACGAGGAGACCCCGGACCAGCTGACGGCCATCGCCGAGACCAAGCGCGACATGGAGGACACCAAACCCATGGACCGCCTGGTTTGCGGGGACGTCGGCTTCGGCAAGACAGAGGTGGCCATCCGCGCCGCCTTCAAGGCCGTCACTGCGGGCAAGCAGGTGGCCGTGCTCTGCCCGACCACCCTGCTGGCCCAGCAGCACGGCGAGACCTTCGCCGAACGCTACCGCGACTTCCCCGTGCGGGTGGAGGTCATCAGCCGCTTCCGCACCCCCGCCGAGCAGAAGGAGATCCTCCAGCGCCTTGCCGAGGGCAAGGTGGACCTGCTGGTGGGCACCCACCGCCTGCTGTCGCGCGACGTGCGCTTCAAGGATCTGGGCCTGCTGGTCATCGACGAGGAGCAGCGCTTCGGCGTGCGCCACAAGGAGCGCATCAAGGAACTGAAGCGGCAGGTGGACGTGCTGACCCTCAGCGCCACGCCTATTCCCCGCACCCTCTACCTGGCCCTGATGGGGGCGCGGGACATGTCCCTGATCAACACCCCGCCCCGGGACCGCCTGCCCATTCACACGGAGATCTGCACTTTCAACCGCCGCACCCTGGTCGAGGCCGTCCTGCGCGAGGTCCACCGCGGCGGGCAGGTCTTCTTCGTCCACAACCGGGTGCAGACCATCGAGGGGGTGGCCCAGCTCATCCGCGAACAGCTGCCCAACGTGCGGGTGGCCTGGGCGCACGGGCAGATGCACGAGGACAAGCTCGAACGCATCATGCTCGATTTCCTGGACCACAAGTACGATGTGCTGGTGGCCACGGCGATCATCGAGTCGGGTCTGGACATGCCGCGGGTCAACACCATCATCATCGACCGCGCCGACCGCTTCGGCCTGGCCCAGCTCTACCAGCTGCGCGGGCGCGTGGGGCGCAGCAACCACCGGGCCTTCGCCTACCTGATGACCCCCCCGGGAGAGCGCCTGACCCCGGACGCGCGCCGCCGCCTGGCCGCCCTGGAGGAGTTCCAGGCCCTGGGTTCGGGGTATCACATCGCCATGCGCGACCTGGAGATCCGGGGCGCCGGGAACCTGCTGGGGGAGGAGCAGCACGGCCACATGGAGGCCATCGGCTTCGACCTGTACTGCCGGCTGCTGGAGGAGACCGTGGCGGAACTCCAGGGCGGCGGCGGTGTTGCACCCCTGGACGTGAAGGTGGAACTGCGGGTAAGCGCCTACCTGCCGGACGACTATGTCGGCGACGCCCAGCAGAAGATGGATCTTTACCGCCGCGTGGCCCGGTTGCGCAAGCCGGAGGCCTGCGCGCGGATGCGGGAGGAGTTCAAGGACCGCTATGGCCTGCCGCCCCAGCCGGTGGAAAACCTGCTGGAAATCCAGCACCTGCGTATCCTCGCCGGACGGGCGGGCGTCCAGGAGATCAAGGCCACGCGCCAGGGGCTGGATTTCTTTTTCGCTGGCGGGCAGGAACCCGCGCCGCCTATAATTCAGGGCTTGATGGCCACGGGCCCCAAGGGGCTGAAGTTCAAGGCCGTCGACCAGTTCATCATGAAAGTGCCCGCCGAGCGCGGTGAACACCTCGCCGCGTCCGCGGTCATGCTCGAGCGTATCCTCGCGCTGCGCGACAAGGAGTGATCAATGTTCGCCAAGAAATCCCCTGTACGCCTCCTGCTGTGGACGGCCCTGGCCGCCATGATCCTGGGGTTTGCCGCCTGGACCGGTTGTTCCAAGTCCGGATCCGACGAGGATCTCGTGCTTGCGGACGTGGGCAGCAGCCACGTCATGGCCAGCGAGTACAAGCGCCGCCTGGCCAAGCAGGAGGAATCCGACCTGCCGCGCGGCGATGACGGACAGCCCCTGGACATGAGTTCCCTGGAGGGAAAGCGGGCCTTCCTCGAGGTGCTGATCAACAAGGAGCTGATGCGCCTGAAGGCCCTCCAGCTCGGGTACATGAAGGACCCCAAGGTGGCCGCGGCGAAGAAGTCCCTGGAGGACTACAACGCGGGCGCCATCCTGTGGGAAGACGTGGTGGGAACCCCTTCCAAGACGATCAGCGAGGAGGAGCTGCAGGCCTTCTACGCCAACATGGGCAAAATCCGCCACTGCCACTACCTGATCACCAACTTCAAGGAGGACGCCGAGGCGGCCCGCCGGATGGCCCTCGACGGCGCCGACTGGGATGACGTGGTGGCCGAATACCACGACGGCGACGCGCCTCCGGGCGGCGGCGATTACGTCATCGACGTACCCTTCGGCCAGTACGGAACGGACTTCGAGACCCCCGTCTTCGCCACCGAGGTCGGCGGGATCACCGAACCCATCCTGACCGTCTACGGCTGGTGGGTGCTGCGCGTGGACAAGGAGTCCCAGGGCGAGAAGCCCGACCTGGAGCAGGCCAAGGCCAAGATCCTGGACACGACCCTCAATCGCAAGATCTCCCGGATCAAGAACGACTTCCGCAAGGAGATCGAGGCGAAATACCAGTTCACCATCAACGAGGACGCGCTCTGGAAGTGCTACCAGGGCCTGCCCGAGGGCGAGGTCCTGCTGGATCCGGAGACCAACAAGCCCACTCCCCGGAGCGAGCTGAAGCCCCTGGACATCAAGCCCGAGGACATGGACCTGCCGTTCTATTCCTACGTGGTCAACGGGAAGAAGACCGAATACACCCTGGGCGACTACAAGGCCATCTTCGACCGCATGAGCGTGTTCCAGCGGCCCAAGAAGAACGAGATGCTCGGCAGCCTGCGCAACAAGATCCGCTCGGAGCTGGACAAGACCTTGTTGAACCTCGAGACCGAGGACCGGGGCCTGAAGCAGGATCCGCGCGTGACCAGCCTCGTCAACGAGAAGCTGGAGGAGATCCTCGTCACCAAGATCTACAAGGATCTCGTCAAGTACGACGAAGAGGTCACCCCCGAGCAGTTGCAGGCCTTCTGGGACGAGCACCAGGACGAGTACAGGATGCCCGAGAGGCGTTCGGGCCACATGGTGGTTTGCCGCAACGAGGAGGACGCCCTGGCCGCCAGGTCCGAGATCGAGAAGGGGACGCCCTGGCGCAAGATCCTGGTGACCTACGGGACCGACGCCACCAACAAGAGCAAGGCAGGGCGCCTGACCGATGTGGCCAACAATCCTTCCCAGCCGGCCCTGGCGGCTCTCTTCGCTCTGGACGTGGACCAGATCTCCGATCCCGTGGCCCTGGGTGACGGGCGCTATGCGGTGGTCAAGTGCGAGACCGTCACTCCCGGGCGGCCGGCCGACCTGGCCGAGAGCAGCGAGGCCATCGGCAAGCGGATCAGGAAGATGCGCGAGGAGGAGGCCTTCCAGAAGCTCCTGGCCGATTGGCGCGAGGAATTCGGGGTGACCATCTACGACGAGAACCTCGCCAAGATGCCGAGCTGGCAGGAACTGACCAATCCCCCGTTGCCCGGCAAGCCCGTGCCCCGCAACGCCTGACGAAACCGGGGCCGGCGGCCGCGCGCCGCCGGCCCCTTCCCTTCCCCCGGAGCTGTTGTCATGCCATCTGTCGCGATCCCGTGCCGCCGGCGCCCATTGTCTTGGGCCCTGGCCGTCCTGTGCGCCCTGTTCGTGGGGCCGGCCGCCGCGTCTGCCCAGCAGGATGCTCCCGCCACCGACGCGTCCGGCGGGCCGCGCCTGATCGACCGCATCGTCGCGGTCGTGGACGAGGAGCCCATTCTCCAGAGCGACCTGGAGCGGGAGATCGAGATCTACCGCATGGAGAAGGAGTACTCCGGGCAGGAAGTGACCGAAACGCCGGAGCAGGTCCGCCAGGAGATGCTGCAGCGCCTGATCGAGAACAAGCTCATCATCGCCGCGGCCAAGCAGGCGGACATGAAGGTTGACGACGAGGCCATCGACAAGAGCGTGGAGCAGAAGATCCAGCAGTTCGTCCAGCACTTCGGCTCCATGGAGAAGCTCAAGTCCGAACTGGCCCGCAGCGGCATGACCCTGGAGGACTACAAGGCCCGCATGCACGCCCAGCTGCGCGACCAGCAGTATCTGAGGCTGGTGGTGGGCCGGTTCATCCGGCCCAAGGTGGAGGTGCTGGAGAACGAGGTGCGCGACTACTACAAGGAACACCTGGCGGAGATGCCCACGGACCCGGACAGCCTGACCATCGCGGATATCCTGGTGAC
>JALUJS010000018.1 GCA_027056825.1 Candidatus Krumholzibacteriia bacterium
TGGCACAGCCTGATGTGGTGCGGTTCCTTCGTCACCGCACCCTACGGTACCAAAGCAGGCCTCCAACCCCGGGATTTGATTCGGGCTAGACATGATGTCTAGTCACACTGCACATCCCCCGCATTGATGGAGAGCCCGCCGCCTGTCTGCACGCTGAAGCCGGGCGCGAGCATGACCTGTGGGGCGTGCAGGTGCAGGAAGGCGCTTGCGGCAACCTGCACCGTGCCCTGGCTCTCGATGGAGACCTCCGAGGCGATGCTGGTGCTGCCGTCGGCATAGTCGCCCTGCAGGACCACCGGCCCACCCTGGCACTGGGTGGGCAGCAGGGCGGTGTACTTGAACAGGGTGCCGCCATTGCCCACAGCATAGCCGTTGCTGGCAGAGGTGAAGCGGATGGACCTGAGTAGAGAATTACCGATCATGCCCTGCGCCTCGCCGTGCCAGCTTGCGCCGCCATCCCGGGTATGCAGGAGGGCGCCACCGATGCCGACCGCCCAGCCTTCGTCGAGATCCCGGAAAAAGACACCCCCAAGGGTTTTTCCGAGAGGATTGGTCTGTTCGGTCCAGTTCTGGCCATCGGTGGTGTGGCTGATCACGCCGCCGTCCCCCACGGCCCAGCCGTTGAAGTTGTCCACGAAGTCCACGGCGTTGTAGCCACCGGAGGGATAGTCCTGGTCACCCGTCCATGCCCCACCGGTGAAGTGTCTGAGAACGCTGCTCCCCACCACCCAGCCCTCGCTGGAGTCCACCGGGAACGAGAGACTGTCTAGGCTGCCATATACCCCGCTGGTCATCCGGCTTACCGTCTTCCCGGTGATGCTGTAGATGCCCCCGTTGAGCCGCGAAGCGTAGCAGGTGGGGCCCGTGGGCGGGCAGTCGATATCGGTGACGGTATCCCCCGCGCTGCCAATGGCGTTCCAGTGCGCCCCGCCGTCCAGGGTGCGATAGATAAGACCCGCCTTGCCGCCGGCATAGCCCTCTGTGGCGCTGCGCATGGCGATGGCATTGTTCGGGTACTGCGTGGTTTGGATCTCCCAGGTGTCGCCACCGTCGCGGGTGTGGTAGATCTCGTTGATGAGGTTCGCGGTTATCCAGCATTCGTCATCACTGGTGCAGTCGATATCACTGAAGTCCGCCATGAGCTGGATGACCTGGTCGCTCAGATCCACCCAGCCATGGGTGGCGGTCAGGGTCGCCGTGAAATCCTGGCCGGTGGCATCCGCCCCGGCCAGGGTGGGGGTCAGCTGCGCCGGATGGAAGGCATGGTAAAGCCTGTCGGGGGTCACGCTGTAGTGACCGTCGGGCAGGTAGTTGAAGTGGTAGTCACCGTTGGCGTCGCTGTAGGTGATGCCGCCGACAGGGCCGCTCAGGGTGATCTCGACGCCCGCCAGTCCGACGCCCCCCGACGTGATCCGCCCGGAAAGGACATGGCCGGAAAGGACGGCCGGGTCGCTTCGGACTGGCCAGGCAGGAGGGGTACCCGTCTTGTCCTCGGCTCTTCCCCCGTAGGATAACGATAGGACCCACGCCTGGCCGGGGTCACCGGCAAAGGTGGTGGAAGACCACCGGGAGGAATCGGTATTGACAAAGGGGTGGCCCGGTTCGAGACCCGGGTTGTTCCCCTGCTCTCCATAGTCCCTAAGGCTGACGAGTTCGCTGCGGTTGGCCAGGCGTGGGTCCTATCG
>JALUJS010000019.1 GCA_027056825.1 Candidatus Krumholzibacteriia bacterium
TTCGACCGCAGCAGAAAAAGGCCAAGGAGCACCAGCAGTTTCTCAGCAATCTGCGCAAGGGTGAGCGGGTCGTAACCAGCGGCGGCATCCACGGCCGGATCACCGGCCTGACCGACTCCACGGTGACCATGGAAATCGCCGACGGGGTCAGGATCAAGGTCAACCGCGGCTCGATCATGACCACTGCCTCGGAGGCTGAAAAACTCGCCTCTGCCCCGGCCAAGGGCGGCGGAGCCTGAGGCATCGGCGGCTGCTGATCTTCATCGTGCATGAAGCATGAAAAACCCCTCTTCCGCCCGGCCGGCGGTCGAGGGGTTTTTTATTGCCCTACCAAAGCGTAGATTACTACCTGCTCCTGAAGGAGGGAAAAATGCAGACAAGGTTGACCATACTCTGTGAAAATTCGGTGGGAGTTCCCTTTGACGTGCTGGGGGAACACGGATTTGCCTGTTTCATCGAAACAGAACGGGGCAGCTACCTGTTCGACACCGGCCAGGGCTATACCATTGTCCAGAACGCCCTGGCCCTGGGCAAGGACCTGCGCGGTATTGCGGCGATCATGATCTCCCACGGCCATTACGACCACACCGGCGGCCTGCCCGCGGTGCTGCGGTTGCGGGGCCGGGTGGAGGTGCATGGGCACTCGGAAATATTTGCCGGGAGAATCTGGTCAAAGGACGGGGTGCAGCGCGACATCGGTATCCCCTTTCGCCGCAGTTATCTCGAATCCCTGGGCGCCGAATTCCGGCTGGGCCGGGACTTTATCGAAGTCGGGCCGGACGTATATCTCAGCGGTGAAGTTCCCCGTGCCAGCAGTTTTGAGCAGGGAGATCCCAACATGACCCGGATCGAGGAGGACGGCAGGCAGATCCATCCCGATCCCCTGGACGACGACCTGTCGCTGGTGGTCAGGACCGGCAGGGGCCTGGTGGTTGTTCTCGGCTGCGCCCATGCCGGCATGATCAACATCCTGGAGCATGTCACGGCCCGGCTTCCGGGCGAGCGCATCCACGCGGTCATCGGCGGCACCCACCTGGGATTTTCCTCGGATGAACAGTTCGAGGCCACCCTGGCCCGGATAGACCAGTACGGTATCGAGCGGATCGGGGTCTCCCACTGCACGGGCCTGGAAAAGGCGGCCATGCTCCACGCCCGCCTGGGGGAAAGGTTTTTCTTCGGCACCGTGGGCAGCGTGCTGGAGGGCTGAGGTTCAGATCAGCTTTTTCCGGCGCAGATCGTTGACAAAGAGGCGGGTCAGCGAGATGTAGAATTTTTTTGTCATCTCCGGATTGACCGCATTGGTGCGGCCGACCCAGATCAGGTGGCCGGTCGCCACGTCGTAGAGCCCTGTTTCCAGGGTCACGGTTTCGGTGGACTGGTTCTGGGCCGGCATGTAGACATAGTTATAGACCCGGGGATAATAGCTGTACAGCCCGCCGTAGTAGCCGGTATCGACGATGGTCGCGCCCAGGGCGGGAAAATAGCGGCTCTTTTCCTCGGACCCGGTGACATGGGTCACCATCACCTCCGAGGCCCCGGCCTTTTTCACCACGGCCCGGATGGCGGCCTCGTCGGCCTGTATCTCCTCCGGATCAACGGTATAGCTGGCCACGGCATTTACCCCGTTGTCCCTCAGGTTGGCAACCAGGCTGTCCTCGAAAATGCGGCGATGGGTCTGGTTA
>JALUJS010000020.1 GCA_027056825.1 Candidatus Krumholzibacteriia bacterium
CTTCTGCAACAAGATCTTCCAGGCCACCAAGCTCGTCCTGGGCGCCTGGGACGAGGCGGGGTTGCCGCCGCGCGGTGAGGAACCTTCGAAGGCGCCCCGGATCCTGGATCTGCAGAAGGAGCTGGCCGGTGTGGACTGGCGTACGGAGCCCGCGGCCTGGTTCGCTGCCCTGTGGGGGGCTGCGTTCGGCGACGAGGCGCCGGTTAAGGTGGCCGACGGGGACCTCGAGCTGGCCGACCGCTGGATCCTGGGCCGCATGATGCAGACGGTGGCCGACTACCAGGACGCCATGGAGAAGCGCCGCCTCAACGACGCGGCGTACGGGGTGTTCAACTTCTTCCGCCACGAGTTCTGCGACTGGTACCTCGAGGCGGTCAAGCCCCGGCTGCGCGACGAACAGCGTCGCGGGGTCGCGGCCGCGGTGGCGGTGCTGCAGCTGGGAATGGCGTACAAGCTGCTGCACCCGGTGATGCCGTTCATCACCGAGGAGCTGTGGAGCTGGCTGCCCCCGGCGCGGGGGTTCCTGATGACCTCCGCGCTGCCGGAGAACGCGGGCGAGCCGGTGTTCACCGACGCGCAGGAGCGCTTTGCGCAGGTCATGGACATCGTCACGGTGGTGCGCAACCTGCGCAACGAACTCAACGTCCCTCCGGGACGGCGCGGCCACGTCGTGCTGCGGACCGCGGACGAGGATGCCGCCGCAGCCCTGCGGGAGGTCGCCGGCGACATCGCCCTGCTCAGCAAGCTGGAAGAGGTCGAGGTGGTCACCGGTGGCGAGGACCCTTCCCCGGCCGGCAACGGTGTTTCGGGCACGGTGGAGATCTTCCTGCTCATGGCCGGACTGGTGGACGTGGACAGGGAACGCGAGCGTCTGAAGAAGGAACTGGACAAGGTGCAGGGGTGGATCAGGGGCTGCGAGGCCAAGCTCGCCAACGAGAAGTTCACAGCCAACGCCCCGGCCGAGGTGGTCGACAAGCAGCGCGAGCTGCTGGCGGAGAACCGCGCCAAGGCCGAGACCTTGACCCAACGTCTGCAGGCCCTGGGGTAGGGCCGGGAAGGCCGATCATGCAGACTCCCGGTGAGATCCTGTCCGCCGCCAGGCGGGCCAGGGAACTGAGCGTCGAGGACGTGGCCCAACGGACCAAGATCCCCGCGGCCATGATCAGCGCCGTGGAGGCCGACGAGTACCACAAGCTCTCCGGGCCGCTCTACGTGCGCAGCTTCCTGCGCACCATCGCCCAGACCCTGGGCGAGGAACCCGAGAAGGTGCTGGCGCTCTACGACGGCATGTCCGGGCCGGACACCGCGGCCGGTGAGCAGGGCGCCGCCGTGTGGGACGGGGACGAGGTGGTGGTCCAGCGCCTGGGCTTCTCCTGGCAGCCCTGGATGCTCTACGTCCTGGGCGCGGTGGTCCTGCTGGGCGTCGTCCTGTTCACCGTGCGCGGCTGCGGGCGCGACAGCGGGGAGTCCGCGGGGACCGCGGCCGCCGGGGGGCGTCCCGCGGTGACCGCCGATTCGACCGTCGCGGGCGCGGATATGCCCTCGGGTGTCACGGCGGATGCCGCTCCGGTCGGGGAGAGCACGGAGGCCGTGGCGGGCGCAGGAGACACCGGAGACACCGGAGACGGGAACACTACCGAACAGTCGGCGCTGCCCGTAGCGGTCTGGGCGCCACCCTGTC
>JALUJS010000021.1 GCA_027056825.1 Candidatus Krumholzibacteriia bacterium
GTCTTAGTGATCCGGCGGTCCCGTATGGAAGGGCCGTTGCTCAACGGATAAAAGGTACGCCGGGGATAACAGGCTTATCTCCCCCAAGAGTCCACATCGACGGGGAGGTTTGGCACCTCGATGTCGGCTCATCACATCCTGGGGCTGGAGAAGGTCCCAAGGGTTTGGCTGTTCGCCAATTAAAGTGGTACGCGAGCTGGGTTTAGAACGTCGTGAGACAGTTCGGTCCCTATCTGTCGTGGGCGTAGGAGTTTTGAGGGAACCTGTCCCTAGTACGAGAGGACCGGGATGGACGTACCTCTAGTGTACCAGTTGTCTCGCCAGAGGCACTGCTGGGTAGCTATGTACGGCAGGGATAAACGCTGAAAGCATATAAGCGTGAAGCCCCTCCCAAGATAAGAACTCCCGGGCGCAAGCCCCTGAAGGCTCGAGGAAGACGACCTCGTTGATAGGCCACAGGTGTAAGCACAGTGATGTGTTCAGCCGAGTGGTACTAATAAGCCGTGCGGCTTAATCATCTCCTTTTCTTCGGAAAAGGTTGTGGGAATGTCAGTGAATCTCGCTACTCTCCATATTCAGTTGTCATGGGACAGTGAAATTTCGGCGGCGATAGCGCGCGGGAACCACCTGTACCCATTCCGAACACAGAAGTGAAACTGCGTTGCGCCGATGGTACTGCAGGGTCGCCCCTGTGGGAGAGTAGGTCACCGCCGAATTCTTGAAAGCCCCCGACATATGTCGGGGGCTTTTTTTGTTGGGCCGAGGCCGTTGAAATCCTATTTTGGAAACCCGACTTTACCCGGATGACAGGATGGCCGGCCGGAAAGCCGTGCGGTTCAGGCATCCGGGCCCATCACCGAAAGGAAGCACCCCGATGGACGCAAAACGGATCATCGCCCGCCTGCGGGAGATCGCCGGATCCTTTGGTCTCGCTTCCGGCAAGCCTTTGAGGCTCAACGAGCCGGAAGTGTTCTCGCTCCTGGCGGACGCCGGTCTGGCCACCGCTCCGGTAGCCTACCTCCCCGGTGGGTCGGACCGTGACGCGGTCACGGCCTGGGCGGCGCGCTGCATGGAGATGGCCACGCCAGGCGGCGGTCGGCTGCTTTTGAAGGTCGTGGGCCGCACCATCCTGCACAAGACCGAGGCCGGCGGGGTCAAGGTCCTGGATTCACACGAGACCACCGAACCGTCGGGTATCCTTGCGGCGCGGGAGGGTCTTTTGGAGGCGGTGGAGTCCAGGACGGGGGCCGACGCCATCGAGGGTGTCCTGGCGGCGGGGTTCGTGGCCCACAGACCCAATACTCCGGGACAGGAAGTCCTGCTTTCGGTGCGCAGGGATCCGGCCTTCGGGCCGGTGGTCATCGTCGGCGTGGGTGGCACCCTGACCGAGTGGTACGGAAAGGGTTGCCGGGGAGGAAGCACGCTGGTCTTCCCCGCCCGGGATTTCGATCTGGACCAGGCGCAGGCCGCGCTGACGGCCCATCCGTTGCTGCGGATCTTCTGTGCGCCCGGTCGTCTGTACCCGGAGGCCCCGGTGGCCGCCGGGGAACTGGCCGCGACTCTCGGGAAACTTGCCCGTCTTGCCATGCTGGTCGAAAGTGACCCGGATCTGCGGTTGCTGGAACTGGAGATCAACCCGGCCGTGGCCGCGCAGGGCGCCCTCGGCGGGAATGGAAACC
>JALUJS010000022.1 GCA_027056825.1 Candidatus Krumholzibacteriia bacterium
AGGATCTCCGTGGTGGCGGTGGCCTCGGGGAAGGGGAACTCCCCGTGCATGTCCTTGACGAAGTAGCGGCGGAAGGGGATCAGCAGCAGGATGCCCAGGAAACCGCCCAGCAGGGACGCCGCGCACATCTGCAGGAAGTTGGTGCGGTCGGCCAGGTCCAGGATGTAGATCCCCGGCAGCGTGAAGATGGCTCCGGCCACCACCACGCCCGAAGCCGAGCCTATGGACTGGATCATCACGTGCTGCTGCAGCGCGTCCTTCTTGCCCAACATCGCCGAGAACCCGATGGCCAGGATGGTGATGGGAATGGCGGCCTCGAACACCTGGCCGATCTTCAGTCCCAGGTAGGCCGCGGCGGCGGAGAAGATGACCGCGAAGACAAGGCCCATGGTCAGGGAGTATCCCGTGATCTCGGGCACGATCTTCTCGGCCGGGACGACCGGTACGTAGGTCTCGCCCGGCTCCAGTTTCCGGTAGGCGTTCTCGGGCAGGGTCTTGGTGTGGCCGATATCCATGAAAACCTCCGCAGAAGACGGTTCCTGCAGGAAAAGCGGGTCGCTTGCGCAACCCTTGCATCAGGTCCAGAACCCTAACATTCCCGCCGCCGGTGAACAAGGAAACTCTTGATCGTTGCAGACCTTGCCGCGTCCCATTCGTGTCTTGCGCCGCGACCCCGGAGCCCCCATCTTGGTGCCGAGATATCAGAATCCCCTCGGCCGCCGGCTGCGCGGCGACCTGTCCGCAGGAGGCATCCCATGCTGGAACGCAAGGCTGACACCCCCTTTCCCTCCCTGGTGGACCGCTTCGTCACCTACGCGAAGATCCACACCACCAGCAGCGAGGAGAGCGACACCTATCCCTCCACCCAGCGGCAATGGGACCTGGCCCGCCTGCTGGTGGACGAGCTGAAGGCCGTGGGCCTCGCAGACGCGGCCGTTGACGAGCACTGCTACGTGACCGCCACCCTGCCGGCCAGCCCCGGCTGCGAGAACGTGCCCGTGATCGCCTTCATCGCCCACATGGACACCTACCCCGAGGTCAGCGGCGAGAACGTCGTGCCGACCTTCCACGAGAACTACCAGGGCGGGGACATCGAACTGCCCAGGGAGGGCCGCAGGATCCTCGCGGCCGAGAACCCCTACCTGCAGAAGTGCATCGGCGAAACCATCATCACGGCCGACGGCACGACCCTGCTGGGGGCCGACGACAAGGCGGGGATCGCCGAGATCATGGAGGCCCTGACGCGCATCCACGAAAATCCCGACTGGCGGCACGGAACCGTGAAGGTCGCCTTCACCCCGGACGAGGAAGTCGGCAACGGCGTCAAGTACTTCGACGTGGAGAAGTTCGGGGCCACGGTGGCCTACACCATGGACGGCGGCCGGCGCGGCGAGGTGGAGAACGAGACCTTCTGCGCCGACAGCGCCATCGTGACCTTCGTGGGCCGCGACATCCACCCCGGCTACGCCAAGGACAAGATGGTTCCGTCGGTCAAGGTGGCCGGGACCTTCCTGGCGAACCTGCCCCGCGAGGGCGCGCCCGAGACCACCGAGGGCAAGGAGGGGTACATCCACCCCATCGCCATCAAGGGCAACACCAGCGAGACCGAGGTCACCCTGCTGATCCGCGATTTCGAGCTGGACCAGCTCGGCGTCTGGGCCGAAAAGATCCGCAAACA
>JALUJS010000023.1 GCA_027056825.1 Candidatus Krumholzibacteriia bacterium
GAACCTTGGCGATGACCGAGGCCGCGGCCACGCAGGCGCTGCGGCCGTCGCCTCCCACCAGGGTACGGCTGGGCACGGGCAGTTCGGGCGACCGGTTGCCGTCGACCAGGACCAGGTCCGGACGCATGCGCAGGCGCGCCACCGCGCGCGCCATGGCCTCCAGGGTGGCCTGCAGGATATTGATCCTGTCGATGCACGCGGGGGAAACGGCGCAAGCGCCCCAGGCCGGGGCGCTTGCCAGGATCGCCTTCAGGAGGATCTCACGCCGGGATCCGGACAGCCGTTTGCTGTCGTCCAGTCCCGGCAGGTCGCAGTCGGCGGGCAGCACCACGGCCGCGGCCACCACCGGGCCGGCCCAGGCTCCCCGCCCGGCTTCGTCAACGCCGGCGAGCACCAGGTCGCCCCGCCGGGAAAGCTCCCGGTCGTGGGCCAGCAGGGTGTGCTGCCGGTCGGCCAAGGCCTAGCGGCGGGCTTCGCGGATCCGCGCCTTGCGGCCCGTGCGGCCGCGCAGGTAGTACAGCTTGGCGCGACGGATGCGGCCCCGCTTCTTGACCGTGATGGACTCCACGTTGGGGCTTTCCAGCGGGAAGATACGCTCCACGGCCACGCCGCCGCTCATCTTCCGCACCGTGACCGATTTCTCGCGCCCGGTGCCGCGCATGGCGATCACCGCACCGATGAAGTTCTGGATCCGGGTCTTGTTGCCTTCCTTGATCCGCACGGCCACGGTGATGGTGTCGCCGATGTTGAATTCCGGAAGGTCATCGCGCAGGCCCTCGGCCCGCATCTGTTCCACGATGTTCATGTCATCCTCCTGAATGGATCCGCGTCCGGTTCGTCCCGCGAACGGCGCGGCGTCGCCTCTTTCTGTCTTCAATCCCGGTCCCGGTCAGGGGACGCGCCCTTTTCCATCTTCCGTGCGCCGGCCGCCAGGTCCGGCCGGCGCCGCTCCGTGCGCTCGGCCGCGTTCTCGGCCCGCCAGCGCTCGATGTTGGCGTGGTGCCCCGAAAGCAGCACCTCCGGCACCCGCAGCCCCCGGTACTCCTCGGGTTTGGTGTACCAGGCGCAGTCCAGGCCGCCGTCGCGCGCGGCGGTGAAGCTGTCGTTGTCCGCCGAGTCGCGGTTGTGCAGCACGCCTTCGAGCCTGCGCACCACCGCGTCGGCGATGACCAGGGCCGGCAGCTCTCCCCCCGACAGGACGTAGTCCCCGATGGAGATCTCCCGGGTGACGACCAGGTCGCGCGCCCGTTCGTCGATGCCCTTGTAGCGACCGCAAATCAGGACCAGCTCACCGTCCTGCTGCAGCCTGTCCACCAGTTCCAGGGTCAGGGCCTCGCTGAAGGTCTCGCCCTGGGGCGTGGTCAGGATGACCTCCGCCTCCGGATTGCGGCGGCAGGATTCCACCGCCTCGACCACCGGCGGCGCCATCATGATCATGCCGGCGCCTCCGCCGTAGGCCGTGTCGTCCACCGTACGGTGCTTGTCCACCGCGAAGTCCCGGATGTCCACGACCTGGTATTCCACCTGCCCCTGCCGCTGCGCGCGGCCGGGGATGCTGGTCTCCAGGACCGCCCTGACCATGTCCGGAAACAGGGTCAGGATGCGGATCACCGGGCGGTCAGCCGAGGGCGACATCGAGCAACCCCGGCGGCGGATCGATCACCAGGTCCCCGTCGAGCCCTGCGTCCGGCGCCAGGATGGGCGCCACCGCGGGCACGAGAACCTCGTGCGAGGCGGTGGCGACGACCAGCAGGTACTGGCCGCCGGTCCAGCGCACCTCGTCGACATGGCCCACGGCCTCGCCTGCGACGGTCACCATCCTGCGGCCCAGCCAGCGGAAAGGCAGGCCCTTCTCCGGCCGGGGGAAGTCCGCAGCCAGGTAGTCCGCGCGCCGGAAACCCAGGCGCCGGCCCACCAGGGCCTCGGCGTCCTCGCGGCTCCGGCTGGCGGCCGTCCGCAGCACCTCGCAGGAACCGGCCGGGCGATGACCCAACGCGTTCACCGGCGTTCCGTCCTCCCACACCGCGTACGCCGTCTCCAGCACCGGGGCGAAGAAGTCCAGCAGCGGGTAGAGCTTGAACTCGCCCTTCAGGCCCACGGCCTTGACCACCTCGGCCATGACCACGAACTCGTCCTGCCGGGAAACCGCGCTCATGCTACTCCACGATCTCCAGGCCCAGGCGCTGGTCCGTGCGGGCGCTGACGGCCACCAGCAGGGTGCGCAGGGCGCGGGCGGTCTGACCACCCTTGCCGATCACCTTGCCCAGGTCGTCCGGATGCACCTTGACCTTGTACACGTCCCGGCCCTCCTGGTGCAGGATATCCAGGCTGACCTCGTCCGGATGCTCCACCAGGTTGACGATGATGTAGGACAGCAACTCGACCACGCGCTCCTGGCCGATGGTCAGTTCATCGGCGGCGGCGGCGGCCAGTGCCTCCTTCAACTCGTCACCCGAGGGGATGCCTGCGTCCGGGCCGCTCACGCCGAGCCGTCCTCGTCGGTGGCCTCGGCGGCATCATCGGCCGCGGCTTCCTCGGCAGGCGCCTCTTCCGCAGCGGCATCCGCGGGAGCCTTTTCCGCCGCGGCGGCTTCCTCGGCGGCCTTCGCCTCGGCAGCGGCGGCCTCTTCGGCGGCCTTCGCCTCGGCGGCGGCCTTGGCTTCGGCCTCGGCCTGGGCGCGGGCCTCCTCCTCGGCCTTCTTCTCGGCCTCGGCCTTGCGGGCGGCGGCGGCGTCCAGGCGCTTCTGGCGGTTGGCCTCGGACTGGCGGCGCCATTCGGCGACCTTGGCCTCGATCTCCTCGGCGGGCAGACCCTGGCGGACCAGGGAGTACTTGTAGAGCACGCCCTCGTTCTTCAGCAGGCTGCGGGCGGTCTCGCTGATGGTCGCGCCCTTGCTGAGCCAGCTGATGATCTCGTCATCGCGCAGCTCGACCTCGAAGGGGTCGCAGAAAGGATTGTAGTAGCCGAGATTGGCCAGGTAGGCGCCGTCGCGGCGCTTGCGGCTGTCGAGTACGACCAGGCGGTAGAACGGACGCTTCTTGCGCCCCATGCGGGTCAGTCGGATTGTCGTGGGCACGCCACACCTCCACTTTCTTGGTTTCGCCACGGGCACCACGCCCGCGACGCACGTCGGTCGGGAGCGCACGCCCCCGGCCCTGTCAACGCTGCCCCAGCACCTTCTGGCTGAACTCCTGGAGCCCGCCGGCGGAATTGATCTGTCGCATCATCCGCCGCATGTCCCGGTACTGCTTGAGCAGCTTGTTGACCTGCGAGACCGTGGTCCCGCTTCCCCTGGCGATCCGCTTGCGGCGCGACCCGTTGATGATGTCGGGCTTGCGGCGCTCGGCGACCGTCATGGAATTGATGATGGCCTCGACGCGAGCGAACTGCTTGTCGTCGACCTTGGCCTTGTCCAGCATGTCGCTGTTCATGCCGGGCAGCATCCTGAGCACGCCCTTGAGCGGGCCCATCTTCTTCATCTGCCGGATCTGGGCCTGGAAATCCTCCAGGGTGAACTCGCCGGCGGCGAACCGGGAGGCCAGGTGCTCGGCCTGGTCCAGATCCATTTTCTCCTCGGCCTGCTCGATCAGGGTCAGGACGTCGCCCATGCCCAGGATCCTGCCGGCCATGCGGTCGGGGTGGAAGACCTCCAGGTCCTCCATCTTCTCGCCCACGCCCACCAGCTTGACGGGCCGCCCGGTGACCTCCAGCACGCTCAGGGCGGCGCCGCCGCGCGCGTCGCCGTCCAGCTTGGTCAGCACCGCGCCGTCGAAATCCAGCCGCTCGGCGAAGGTCACCGCGATGTTCACCGCTTCCTGGCCGGTCATGGCGTCCAGCACCAGGAGCTTCTCGTCCATGGGGACCATCTTGTCGATGGCCTCCAGCTCGTCCATGAGCACGTCGTCGATGTGCAGCCGGCCGGCGGTGTCGACGATCAGCACGTCGCACTTGTTGTCGCGGGCGCGGCGCAGACCGAGCTTGACGATCTGGGCGGCGTTCTTCCGCTCGCGGTCGCTGTGCACCGGCACGCCCACCTGCTCGCCGATGACGTGCAGCTGGTCGATGGCCGCGGGGCGGTAGATGTCCCCGGCCACCAGCATGGGCTTGCGGCCCTCCTTGAGCAGGCGCAGCGCCAGCTTGCCGCAGAAGGTCGTCTTGCCCGAGCCCTGCAGCCCCATGACCATGACCGTGGCCAGGTCCTTGTGCTTGCCGCCGGGCGCCAGGTTCAGTTCGGCCGCCTGGCCGCCGAGCAGCGCCGTCAACTCCTCGTTGACGATCTTGACCACCTGCTGGGCAGGGGTGAGGCTGCCCAGCACCTCGGCGCCCAGGGCCTTCTCCCGGATCCCGGCCACCAGCTTCTTGGCCACGCCGTAGTTGACGTCGGCCTCCAGGAGAGCCATGCGCACCTCGCGCAAAGCCTCCTTGATGTTCTCCTCGGTGAGCTTGTCCTGGCCGGCCAGCTTCTTCAGCGTCCGGTCCAGGCGCCGGGTCAGATCCTGGAACATGGTCCCGCTTCCACGGTTTCCCGCACACCACGACACAAGGGCACGCACACCGACCCGCCACGGGGCGGGCACGCGCCTCGATTCATAACCTTATGCGCGCCTATTGATTACAGGAATCCGCGCCGGATAACCACGCCTTGCGGGCGCCGCGTTCCGGCCGGGCGCGAAGGATGAAGCTAACATTTCGGGGGCCATTTGGCAAGAAATGGGCGTCAGGCGGTCGCTCCCCGCAGGGCGGACATGGCCTGCCGGGGATCGGCCTGGTGGAACAGCCAACTGCCGGAGACCAGGATATCCGCTCCCGCCTGGCGGCACCGGCGGCCGGTCTCGTCGTTGATGCCGCCATCCACCGAGATCACGAAATCCCCCGCTCCTTCCCTGCGCGCGCGCGCCAGGGCGCGGATCTTCTCCAGCCCCGCCGGATCGAAGGCCTGCCCGCCGAAACCGGGCATCACGGTCATCACCAGGATCAGGTCCACCCGGTCCAGGTGCGCCATGACCTCCTGCACGGGCGTGGGCGGGTTGAGGCTCAATCCCCGCGCCGCCCCCAGGTCCCCGATGCGGTCCAGGGTGGCGGGGATGTCCGCCTCGCTCTCGATGTGGATGGTCACCGCGTCGGCCCCGGCCTGGACGAACTGTTCCACATAGCGGTCCGGGTTGGTCAGCATGAGGTGGGCGTCGAGGGTCATGCCCGTCAGCCTCCGCACCGCCTGCACCACCAGGGGGCCGAAGGTCAGGTTGGGGACGAAGTGGCCGTCCATGACGTCCAGGTGCAGCAGGTCGGCGCCCGCGATGTCCATGCGGGCGATCTCCCTGTCCAGGGCGGTAAAATCCGCCGCCAGCAGGGACGGGGCCACGTGGGCTCCGCCGTCAACGGGTGGCGACAACCAGGACAAGCCGGTCCCCCCTTCCCACGCGGGAGCCCGCGACGGGCTCCTGGGCCAGGATGTGGTTCGGCGCGACGTCGCCCGAGCGGCGGTACTCCACCGGCGCCAGGATCAGGCCCGCCGCATTGACCAGTTGCCGGGCCTGGTACAGAGGCGTACCCACCAGGTCGGGCATGCGCAATTGCGGCGGCGGCGCGGGCTCGGCCACGGCCGGGTTCACCACGCTGCCGGTCGCCAGTTCGGTGCCCGCCTGGGGACTCTGGTAGGCCACCACTGGTTGGGTGACGTCCGGCCGCAACAGGCGCACCCGCCGCCCGGGGCGGTAGTTCTCCCGCTGCAGGGTCGCCACGGCCTGGCGCGGGGTCAGGCCCACCACCTGCGGCAAGGCTCCGGTGGGATGCCCCGTGCTGACCACCACCCGCACGACGCGGCCCCTGCGCACCTTGGCCTCGGGCGCCGGGACCTGGTCCACAACCGCCCCGGCCGGCAGGGTCGGGTGGGCCCGCCGGCGCGAGACCTCCACCGTCAGGCCCAGGGCCTCGCTGCGGTTGCGCGCCTCCTCGAG
>JALUJS010000024.1 GCA_027056825.1 Candidatus Krumholzibacteriia bacterium
TGCCATTCCAGATGTTGAAATCCCAAGGATTATAAGAAGAATCGTCAAGGTCTTCATTTCCACTCCATTTCATGCAAAAGAAAAGGCCGTCACTATTACGAAGTTTGGCCAGGTTTTTTTTTTTTTGTCAACACAAATATATTTATTTTCTTCCATGTAGTGGTATAAAATTTGCTGCACTAGAAAAATGATGGGTAAGACAATGCTTCGAACCAGGGAACTTATTCTATTAAAGAATTTCCCCGCCCGGGACGACCTCGTCCTGGCGGCCGGGGCGGTGGTGCTGACAGCCGCGTTGCTGTTGCTGGCGGGGCTGCCGCTGCTGAATCGCCTGGAAGCCCGGGCGCGGCTGGTGGCCCTCAAGAGCAACGCCGCCACCGTGCAACTGGCCGCCGAGAGCTTCGCCCGGCAGCACCTGGGCCGCTACCCGCGGTCGGTGAGCGAACTGACGGCCTACCTGCCCGGCGGCAAGCCGCCCGCCAACCCCCTGGAAGGGGGCCCTATGACCTTCACCCGCAAGCCGGGTGATTTGACCTACACGCCGCTGGAGGGGGGCGACGGCTACCGGATCGAGGCCTGGAGCTTCGGCAAGGGCCGGCAGTGCCGCCGGGTCCTGACCCTGGCCGCCGGACCCGGCGCCGGCCGATCCACCGAGGGAGTGGTACCATGAATCATCGTGAAGGCTTTACCATCATCGAACTCATGATCGTCGTCATCATCATCGGCCTGCTGGTGGTCATGGCCCTGCCCAACTTCATGTCCATGAAGGACCACGCCCGGGAGGCCGGCACCACCGAGAACGCCCACACCCTGCAACTGGCCACCGAGGATTTCGCCGTGACCAACGACGGCATCTACTCCACCGCGCCGGCGGACCTGACGCCCCTGTTGCCGGGGGGCGGCATGATGGAAAACACCTTCACCCATGCGGCCACCGAGCCCCAGTACGGGGCCGCCGCCGCCGCTCCCGGTCAGGTCGGCATCGAGGCCCTGGTGAACGGGGGCATCACCACCGGCTACCGGATCACCGGCTACGGCCGTCAGGCGACCATCATCACCCTGACCAACGGCGGCTGATCCGTTCGGTGCCTTTTGGCACTCCCGTTGCATGATCCGGCTCCGGAAACGTTTCAACACGGCAGACGGGCCCGGTGGGGCCCGTCCCAGGGTCGAGGTGGTCAATGACCATGCAACAGGTGGCAACATACGAGACACGGACCGGGATTTCCGCGGCGGCCGTCACCGCTCCGGAGACGGTCCGGCGGGGCGAAACGGCCGCGCCCGCCCTGGAGGTCGTGGACCTTTCCCGGGATTTCCGCAGCGGCCTGCGCCGCCGGCGCGCCCGGGGCATCGAGGGCGTCTCCTTCAGCGTCCGGCCCGGCTGCGTCTTCGCCCTGCTGGGCCACAACGGCGCCGGCAAGACCACGACCATCAACTGCGTGCTGGACCTGGTGCATCCGTCCACCGGACGGGTCCGCATCTTCGGCCGGGACCACCGGGAACCGGCCGCTCGGGCCGACGTGGGCTACCTGCCCGAGCGCCCCTACTTCTTCGAGCACCTGACCGGCCGCGAACTGTTGAAGTTCTTCGCGGACCTGCTGCACATGGACCGCGCCCGGCGCGACCGGCGCATCGACGAGGTCCTGGACATCGTGGGCATGGCCGACGCCGCCGACAC
>JALUJS010000025.1 GCA_027056825.1 Candidatus Krumholzibacteriia bacterium
CGCCTGAAGGGCCCGGGCCGCCTCCTGTACCGGGACGTGTTCGACCGCTTCGCCCACCTGGGGGTGTGCACCGAGGAGGACCGCGAGCGCTTCGTCGGGCGCATGGGGGTGTCCTGCCCCGTGACCGTCACCGGGGACACGCGTGGCGAGCAGGTCATCCTGCGCTTCGAGGAGGCCAGGGAGGGCGCGACGGCCGCCCGGCTGCGGGCCTGGTCCCGGCGGATCCTGGTGCTGGGCAGCACCTGGCCGCCGGACGAGAAGCTCTGGCTTCCGGTGCTGCCGGATCTCCTGGAGCGCGACGGCGACCTGGGCGTCGTCCTGACGCCCCACGAGCCGACACCGGAGCGTTTGAGCGGCCTGGAGGCTGCCCTGGTCGCCGCAGCCATCCCCCACGCCCGGCTGAGCGCCCTGATGGACGGCGCGGCCGACACCACGGGCGCCCGGGTGATCCTGGTGGACTCCATCGGCCGGTTGGCGGAAATCTACCGCGCGGGCAGCCTGGCCTACGTGGGCGGCAGCTTCACCACGGGGGTGCACAACACCATGGAACCGGCGGTGTGCGGCATGCCCGTCATGTTCGGACCGGTGATCGACAACGCCGAGGAGGCCGGACGCATGGTCAGGCGCGGCGTGGGTTTCGTCCTGCGCACCCCCGCCGAGGCCCGGCGGCAGGCCGGAAAACTGCTGGCGGATCCGGACCTGCTGAACGAACTTGGCCGCCGGGCCCGCGCCATCGTCCTGGACCAGCGCGGAGCCACCCGGCGGAGCCTGGAGCTGCTGCGGCCCCACCTCGTCCGCCGGCCACGCTGAACCCACCGGAGGAAGCCATGCGCCCCGACGCCGCCCGTGACCGGAACATCCAGCCAGCCCGCTTCGAGGGCCCCGGCGCCCGCTGGCGCATGCCCGTGGCCGCCCGCCCCCGGTTCATCCAGCTCGAGACGGTCACCAAGTGCAACGCCAAGTGCCCGTTCTGCCCCCAGAACGAGATCGTCCGCGACCCGGCCCGCATGCCCGAGGCCACCTGGAAGAAGATCGTCGACGACACCCGCGGCTGGGGCGTGACCTACCGGCCCTTCTTGACCAACGAACCCTTCGTGGACAACCGCATGCCCCAGATCGTGCGCTACATCAAGGAGAACGATCCCACCGCGCGCGTGGAGTTCAACACCAACGGGGAGCTGCTCACCGAGAAGCTCGGGGCCGAGCTGCTGGACGCGGGCGTGGACATCATGCGCTTTTCCATCGACGGGTTCAGCCGCGAGACCTACGAACCCTCGCGCGTGGGCATCGATTTCGACCGGGTCATGTCGCGGGTGCAGCGTTTCCTGGAGATGTGGGACGCCGGCGGCCACCGCGACCGGGTCTTCACCGAGGTGCGTATGATCGAGGTGCCCGAGAACGCCCACGAGGTCACCGCCTACCGCGAGTTCTGGGGCCCGCGCTGCAGCGAAGTGGTCATCACCAGCCTGTACCAGTGGCCCTGGACCGGCCAGAAGCCCGAGGACGTGGTGCTCAAGCCCTGCCTGAAGATCCTCGACGAGATGTTCTTCTACACCAACGGCAAGGCCACCATCTGCTGCTGGGACGTGCACGAGAAGGCCGTCATCGGGGACGTCACCACCCAGAGCGTGCAGGAGATCTGGGAGGGCTACGCCGCCCGCTGCCTGCGCGCGCTGCTGGACGACGGCCGGCGCGACCTGATCCACCTGTGCAGCCGCTGCAACGCCTACCAGGATTTCGATTTCGGGAAGTTCGCCGTCGGGTCGGACTGACCGGGGCTCAACGCCCGGCGTAGGGGATCGGGTCGGCAACGCCCGCGGCCGCGAAGCCCCGCAGACGCAGGCGGCAGCTCTCGCACTCGCCGCACGCCTTTTCCTCTTCCGTGTAGCAGGACCACGTCAGGTGCAGGGGCACTCCCAGGTCCAGCCCCCGGCGCACGATGGCCGCCTTGTCCATGCGGATCAGGGGGGTGGCGATGGTCAGCTTCTTTCCCAGGCGGGTGCCGGCCCGGGCCGCGGCGTTGAAATGCGCGTAGAACTCCCGCCGGCAATCCGGGTACCCGCTGCCGTCCTCCTCCACCGCCCCGATGAAGATGCTCTCGGCCGCAATCACCTCGGCCCACGAGACGGCGATGGCCAGGATGTGGGCGTTGCGGAAGGGGACGTAGGTGGAGGGGATGGGCGCACCGGGAACGGGCAGTCCCTTTTCCACGGGCCGCCCAGGATCCAGCAGGGAGGAGCCGCCGATCTGCTTGAGATGGGTGATATCCACCACCAGGCGCTCGGTTGCCCCGTAGTGGTCGGCCAGGTCGCCGAAGGCCTTCAGCTCGCGCGCCTCGGTACGCTGGCCGTAGTTCAGGTGCAGGACCGCCACATCGTGCCGGCGCGCGGCCTCCCCCAGGCAGACGGCCGAGTCCAGCCCCCCGCTGACCAGGACGATGGCCTTGGTCCGGTCGCTCATACGCCCCGCTCCCGGTCCGGCCACAGGGCCTTGTGGAGCTGGATCTGGAACCCCACGTCAAGCCCCGCCTCCAGGATCCACTCCGCCAGCTGGGCCGGCGCCAAAAGCGGCGCCGCAGGCGAGAAGGTCACGGGGGTTGCGGCGGGAAGCTGCCCTTCCTGCGTGACCAGGTCCCGGGCCCACGCGAAATCCTCGTGGTCCGAGATGACGATCTTCAGCTCGTCGTCCGGACCCAGCGCGGCGATGCCTTCCCAGTCGATCAGGTCGGGGGCCACCCCGCTGCCGGGAGCCTTGATGTCAACGATCCGGTGCACGCCCGCGGGAACTTCCCGCAGGGGCACGAGTTTATCCCCCGTCGTGCCGCTGGTCTCCAGGATCACGGTCCTGCCGTCGGCCAGCAGAGCGCCCATCAGGTCCACCGCCTCGGCCTGCAGGAGCGGTTCGCCCCCGGTGAGCAGGACGGCGGAGTAGCCGTGGCCGCGCACGCGGTCCACGATGGCCTCGACGGCGAGCTGTTCGCCGCCGGCAAAGGAATGGGGCGTGTCGCACCACGCGCAGCGCAGGTGGCAGCCCGTCAGGCGCACCAGGGTGCACGGCCGGCCACTGAAGCGTGACTCGCCGCAGATTGCGGGGTATATTTCGTTGACCCACAGCATGCGAATCCTGACCGACCTTCCACGCAAGCTCCGCCGCGGCCCTGGGCCGGGACGGACAACCCGGGAGCAACCAAGGTGCGAATGATAAGCAGGAAGCGTCTCCGACACAATATTTCCCCACCGGGCGCGCTCCTGGTACCGCTGGCCCTGGCCTCGGTTCTGTCCCTTGCGGCGCTGCTGTTGTCCGCCTGCGGCGGCGCAGGGAGCGATTCCGGAGCCGGACGGACGACATCCGCCTGCGGGGTGGAGCTGCGCACGGAGGCCTGGGATGGTTTCAAGGCCATCTGGGACGAGTTCGAGCCCGCCGGCGAGGTTCCCCTGGAGCGCGCCGCGGCCTGGGGCGCCACCCCGTCGTGCCGCGCCTGGAGAAGCAGCATGGACGCCCAGTCGCCCCCTCCGGTGCGGCTGCGCAACTGGTTCACCGCCGCCTTCGCCGGTGAGAAGGAGCGCGGCAAGCCCATCAAGGCCAGCGAGGGCCGGGCGGCCATGAAGATGAGCTACCGGTACAGCCAGGACCACCGCGCGGCCATCGACAGCTTGCTGGTCATCCTGGCGCGGCCGGACTCCCTGTGCGCCCTGGCCGGCCGCATCGCCGCGTGGGGGGACCCCGAAAACCTGCCCGACCCCCTGGTCGTGGCCTTCCTGCCCACCAAGCCCGAATTGCGCACCCGCCAGGACACCCTGATCATCGATACCGGCGTCCTCGCCGCGGGCGGCGTCCGGCAGACCATGTCCCAGATCGCGAGCCTCGCCTATCGCACCTACCTGGCCCCCCAGCCCGAACGGCCGGACAAGCTGGAGGGCGAGGAATCCCTGGCCGCCTCGTTCTCCCGGCTGCGGACCGAGGGCGTGGCCGCCTACATCGAGGACCGCCTGGAGACCTACTTCAAGGGGGATCATCCCTCCCTCCGGCACGTGTCGTTCATCGGCCGGGACATGGCCTATACCGCCAAGGACATGATCGCCTATTCCGATACGGTGCTGCCGCGCCTGATGGCCGATCCGCAGGCCCTGCGCCGGGGCGCGCCCGCCTACGCCCGCGTCCTGGCCGCAAGCGGCGCCTTCTCCAAGCTCGGCTATGTGATGGCCGCCACCATCGCCGGCAACCTGGGCGTCGATCGCCTGAAGGAAGCGGCCCCGATATCCGCGGACTTCCTGGCCGCCTACCAGGAAGCCGCGGCGCTGAACCCCGAGCCCCGGCCCCTGCCGGGCCAGCTCGGACACCCGTGGTACGCCTCGGCCCGTCCCTTCGCCGCGGAAGCCTACGAGCCCCTGCATGCGATCCTCGCACGCCATGGTCCCTGACCCGGACCGCCCTGTTGCCGCAGCGGTCATCGGCTGACAAACGAAGCCCCCGGCCTGCGGCCGGGGGCTTCGTCACGAGGCAAGGCGGTGATCAGGGCTCGTAGCGCGGGAACACCGGTTCGATGTCCACGGGGATCCCCTCCAGCCGGTCCAACGCATTGCTCAAGACCGGCGGCAGGCCACCGTAGGTGGCGATGAACTCGCTGGAGGCCGCGTAGTCCCCCCGCGCCTGGATCACGCAGATATCGTGGACCAGGTCCTCGATGGCCTTCTCGAAGACCTTCACGTCAACCGAGAAGCGCCCGCTGTCGTGGTCGTACGAGAGCGCACCCTTCTCCATGAGGTAGTTGAACTGGATGGCGTTGGCCTGGCCGTGGGCCTCCCCCACCCCGAAGCGCACCGAGCGGAACAGGCCGGCCAGGTAGGTGACCGCCTGCTGGTCGAAGATCTCCGCGGGGAAGTAGTCCCTGCCGGCGCGCGCCAGGACGAAGATGTCCCACTCGCCCATGGCGTCGGCCTTGGCCTCCTCGAGGGTGCTGTAGGTGTCCTTCAGTTCCAGGCGCACCTCGGTTTGCCGTCCGTCCTTGACGATCTTGCCCGGCCCCAACCCGTGGCTCATCTCGTGCCACAGGGTGTGCAGGAAGAACGACTCGGCCGTCAGGCTGCCGAGTTGGTCCGCCGCCACCAGTTCCCTGGCGATGGGTGTCAGGATCCCTTCGAACTTGGCCTTCATGACGTTGCGCAGCAGCACCTTCTTGCTCCCCTTGGCCTCGCGCACGCGCTCGTCGTTGGGCAGGTTGAAGGCGATGGTCTGCACGGCCGCCCGCGTATCGCCCGCCGAATAGACCTCGTCCACCACGCGAATCGGACTTTCGCTGCCGCGGTGAAGGTTCTTGTACCCGTCCGGGATGGGCAGATGGGCCTCCAGCCAGGGCAGCTCGTCCTTGAACTTCGCCAGGCGGGCGCTCTCGGCCGGGTCAGCCACGGTCACGAAGGACTCGAAGGATGCCTTGTAGCCGAACAGGCCGTCCTCGTAGGTCTCGTAGGGGCCGATGGTGACTTCCACGTCGCTGTCCAGGTCCATCCAGAGCATGTCCGACTCGTAGTAGTCGTTGCTCTCGAAGGCATCGGCCCGGGCCTCGAGGTAGGCCTTCAGGCTGCTGTTCTCTGTCAGCGCGGCCGCCTCGCGCAGCAGCCCGGCGGCCTGCGCGAGCTGCGGCCGGAAGAACTCGGAATAGGGAATGGCCGTCAGGGAGCCGTCGTCGGCGCGGCGGATCATGGTCAGCAGGCCGTTGAACGGCGAACCGTCCGCGGCGATGGCCTCCTTCTCCGCCTCGGTCAGATCCAGCGGGTAGAAGTTGGCCCCCCCGGGGTGCGGCCAGGAACCCACGAAGGGCTCGAAATGGAAACGTCGGTCCCAGGGTCCCACGTTGATGCGGAAGTACCGCGCCACCATCTCGCGCCGGCCCTCGGGCAGGCCGCCGAGCCGCGCCAGCAGTTCCTCGCGGCAGGGCGTGGCCTGGATCCGGAAGA
>JALUJS010000026.1 GCA_027056825.1 Candidatus Krumholzibacteriia bacterium
ACCTTCCTGGATGAGCCCTACCCGGTGGAAGTCCTGACTCCCGCCGCGGACGCCGGACAGCCCCTGCCCTCCCCCACCCGGCTGCGTTGGACGGCCCCGGTGCAGGAAGGCACCACTCCCGGCGAGCGGGAAATCACCGTCATCCTCGCCGGCCAGTGGGACGACGGCTCCCCCGCCCGCCTGACGTGGTCGGGCCGCATCCCGGTGGACTTCGGTGATGAATGGACCGCCGACCGCATCTCTGCGTACATCGAGCGCAAGGGTCTGGGTCTGTTCCTGCTGGCCGTGTTCGGCTTCGGGCTGCTGATGAGCCTGTCCCCGTGCATCTATCCCATGATCCCCATCACCCTCGCGGTCATCGGGGCCCGCAGCCAGGACAAGGGCCCACTCCACGGCCTGGTCCTTTCGGTGGCCTACGTCATCGGCATGGCGCTTGTCTACGCCATCCTCGGCGCCCTGAGCGCCACGGTCTTCAGCGGCATCACCGCCTTCATGCAGAGCCCCGCCGTGCTGGTTCCCATCGCCCTGCTGATGGGGGCCCTGGCCCTGAGCATGTTCGGCGCCTACGAACTCGAGGCCCCGGCCTTCCTGCGCGACCGCCTGCAGCGCGGCGGCCAGGGCG
This sequence comes from Candidatus Krumholzibacteriia bacterium, assembly GCA_027056825.1. Taxonomy (GTDB): domain Bacteria; phylum Krumholzibacteriota; class Krumholzibacteriia; order LZORAL124-64-63; family LZORAL124-64-63; genus JAHJTW01. The sequence continues at coordinate 623 of JALUJS010000026.1, forward strand.
GCAACCTGCTGGGCGTGATGGTGATGGGCATGGTCGCGGGCCTGGTGGCCTCGCCCTGCGTCGGCCCCTTCCTGGCCGCGCTGCTGGTGTGGGTGGCCACCACCGGAAACGTGGTGCTGGGTTTCTTCTCCCTGTTCACCTTCGGCATCGGCATGGGGATGCTCCTGATCGGCGTGGGCACCTTTCCCAGTCTCCTGGGCAGCATGCCCTCGAGCGGCGGCTGGATGATCACCGTCCGCAATGGCATGGGCCTGATCCTGCTGGCCATGGCCTTCTACTTCGTCCGTCCGGGCGCCGTCCTGCCCCACGCCTGGTTCTATCCCCTGCTGGGCGTCACCACGGTGCTGGTGGCCGTGTTCATGGGAGCCTTCGACCCCGTGGCTCCGGAGAACCACTGGTGGAGCAAGGTGCGCAAGGGGTTGGGCGCCTGCGTCCTGGTCCTGGGCCTGGCCTTCCTGCTGAAGGGGATAGCCTACCACATGGAACTGCCCCTGGTCGGCGGCCGCGCACCCGCGGTCAAGGCCCCGACCTCCCCCCAGGCCTCCGCTCCCTCCCAGGCCGCGGCCGAAGGTGCAACCATGATCGCCGCTCCCACCGAGGTGGAATTCGCCGTGGTCAAGACCGGCGAGGGGGTCAGGGATTTCCTGGCCGCGAAACAGGCCGAGGCCGTGGCCGCAGGCAAGCCCATGCTCATCGACTTCTGGGCAAGCTGGTGCGTCTACTGCAAGAAGCTGGACAAGTTGGTGTGGCACGATCCCGTCGTGGCCGCCGAGGCCGCCCGTTTCGTTGCCGTCAAGGTTGACGCCACCGCCCCGGACGACGAAGAGATGGCAGCCATCAAGGAGGAGTACAAGGTTCCCGGCCTGCCGCGGGTGGTGTTCATCGACAGCAGGGGCAAGGTGTTGCACGGGCGAAGTACGGGGTTTCAGGAAAAGGAAAAGATGTTGGCTATCCTCAAAAGCATCCGGTAGGTTGTGCCCTCGAGAATGTGTCCGGCCCGGGCTTTGCCCCCGGGTCGGACATGGACCTCTCCTGCGGCATCCCCAAGAAC
>JALUJS010000027.1 GCA_027056825.1 Candidatus Krumholzibacteriia bacterium
CGCGGACGTGCGTCCGGTTCCGTCCGTATCCGCACCCGCGGCGGGGACGAACTGGTGATCACCGTCGATGCGGCCACCGGCCGCCTGGACCTGACAGGACCCGCCGTGGTCAGTTTCCATGGAGAGGTGATGATCGATGACTGATAAGACCTGGGTCATGCCCGACGGCATCTACACCGCGCTGGTGACACCCTTCGCCGGGGACCAGGTGGACCGGACCGCCTGGGAGCGCCTCGTGCAGCGCCAGGTGGACGCCGGCGTGTCCGGGGTCGTTCCGGTCGGGTGCACCGGCGAAGCGGCCGTGCTGGACCGCGCGGAAAGGGAATACCTGGTCCGGTCCTGCGTGGAGATCTGCGCCGGCAAGTGCGCCGTGGTGGCGGGTTCGGGCAGCAACGCCACCAGCGTGACCATCGACCAGACCCGTGATGTCAAGGAGTGGGGGGCCGACGCCGCCATGCTGATCACCCCCTACTACAACAAGCCCCAGCAGCACGGCCTGCACGCCCACTACCGGGCGGTGGCGCGCGCGGTGGACATCCCCATCGTACTGTACAATGTGCCCGGCCGCACCGCCGTGAATCTCCTGCCCGAGACCGCCGCCCTGCTCAGCGCCGAGCCCAACATCGTCGCCCTCAAGGAAGCCAGCGGGATCCTGGGCCAGATCGAGGAGGCCATCGCCCGTTGCGACCTGAAGGTCTTCAGCGGCGACGACGGCCTCAACTTCCAGATCTTCGGCCTCGGAGGCCGGGGCGCCATCAGCGTGGTCAGCAACCTGTTGCCCGGGGCCATGGTGCGCTTCTGGAAGGCGTGGGAGCGGGGGGACATCAACCAGGCCTGGCCCATGAGCCGCGCCTTCGATCCCATCACCGAGGCCTGCTTCATCGAGACCAATCCCGTGCCGGTGAAGGAGCTGCTCAGCCTGGCCGGACTCTGCCGCCGCGAGCCGCGGCTCCCGCTGGCGCCCCTGACCGAGCAGAGCGTCACCCAGCTGGTGCAGTTCTACGAAGGGACGCTGGCCGACCTGATGGCCAGGGATCTGCAGGGGGATGCCTCGTGATCCCCGCCGTGGTGCACGGTGCCGAGGGCCGCATGGGCGTGATGCTCACCGAACTGCTGGAGAACGCCCCGGACGTGGAACTGGCGGGCCTGGTGACCGAACCCGGCCGCGGTCAGCCGGCGGGGATATTCCATCCCCGGTTGCCCCTGCTGGGCCAGGACCGCATGGCCGACCACTTGCCTTCCGGCTGCGTCGTCGTGGATTTCTCCCTGGCCGGAGCGCTGGACGGGCTGTTGAAGGCCGGCCGACGGCTCGGGGCCGCGCTGGTGGTGGGAACCACGGGCTTCGACGAGGCCGGCCTGGAGTCCCTGCGCGCCTACGCCGAGGAACTGCCGGTGGTCCGGGCCGCCAACTTCTCGGTGGGGATCCCGGCCCTGCGGTTGCTGATCCAGTTGCTGGGCCGCACCCTGCCCGAGGGCTTCGATGCCGAACAGGTCGAGACCCACCACATCACCAAGAAGGACCGTCCCAGCGGGACGGCCCTGGACCTGGCCCTGGCCTACGCCGAGACGCGCGGCGGCCGGGAGGTTCCCATCCATTCCCAGCGGCTGGGCGGTGTGGTGGGGGAGCATACCTGGACGTTCAGCGACCAGGACGAGACCCTGGTGCTGACCCATCGCGCCCATTCGCGCCGGGCCTTCCTGCGCGGCGTGCTGCCCGCGGTGCGCTTCGTCCACGGGCGCAAGGCCGGCTACTACGGACTCCAGGACGTGTTGCTGGATCTCGGCGGACAGGCCGGGGCATGAGAAAGCGGGCCCCGGTGAACGAGGCCCGCCATGGAAACGATGCCGGAGGGCGCTACTTGGCCGCGGCGGCGGCCATGCGGCTCTTGAGCCGGGCGGCGCGCTGCTTGGGCATCAGGCCCTTGCGGGCCTGGGAGTCGATGAGACTGTACATCTCGGCCAGGCGCGCGGCCTTGTCCTCTTCGGCGACGTTGCCGATCTCCAGCCGGTACCGCTTGATCTTGGTGCGCATCATGGCGCGATTGACGCGGTTGCGCTCATTGCGCTTCCTGCTGGTGATCAGCCGCTTCTTGCAACTCTTGGCATGGGGCACGACGAAAACCTCCGTGGGAATTTTCCAGACGCGGCAATTTAACAGGGTGTTGCAGTGATGTCAAGGCGGTCCGAACCTGATTCCGGCGGGAAATCCCGCCGCCTGGACGACAAGCTGGCCTCCCTGCCCGCCGCCCCGGGGGTGTACCTGCACAAGAACCGGGATGGCAAGGTGATCTACGTGGGCAAGGCTTCCCGCCTCAGCCAGCGGGTGCGTTCCTACTTCGCCGGTGGCGAGCGGGATCCCAAGACCCTCAAGCTCGTCAGCCGCATCCATGATTTCGACTTCATCGCCACCGACAGCGAGGCCCAGGCCCTGGAGCTGGAGAACCAGCTCATCAAGGAATACCGGCCCTACTACAACATCCGTCTCAAGGACGACAAGCAGTATCCCTACATCCGCGTGTCGGTGCAGGAACCCTTCCCGCGGGTGACGGTGGTGCGGAGGATCGAACCTGACGGCGCCCGCTACTTCGGCCCCTTCACCGACGTGCGCGCCATGCGCGAGACCCTGTCCTTCGCCGCCGGGGCCTTCCAGGTGCGGACCTGCCACCTGGACCTCCCCGAGCAGACGGTGCCCCGCGCCTGCCTGGACTGGCAGATCGGCCGCTGCGGGGCGCCCTGCACCGGACAGGAGGACCGCCGGGCCTACGGAGCCAAGGTCCGTCAGCTGCTGGATTTCCTCGGGGGCCGGACCGACACCCTCCTGCGGGAACTGGAGCGCCGAATGGGGGAGGCCGCCGCGGCCCGGAACTACGAGGAGGCGGCCCGCCTGCGGGATCTGCGCGCGCGGCTGGGCAAGACCGCCGGGCGCCGGCCGCTGGTGCAGGGGATCCGGGGCGACGCCGACCTGTGCGCCGTAGCCCGCGAGGGCGTGGATGCCGCCGGGCTGGTCCTGCGTGTGCGGGGCGGACACATCCTGACCAGCCACCACTTCCCGTTCACCGTCCGCCTGGACATGGGACCGCCCGACCTGATGGCCCAGCTCCTGCGCGAATACTACGGCCGCACCCGGGAGATCCCGCGGGAGATCCTGCTGGCGGGCCCGGTGGAGGATCCCGGGAGCTGGAGCCAGTGGATCGCCGCGCGGCGCCAGGGTCCGGTGCAGCTGAAGGTTCCGGTCCGGGGCCGCAAGCTGGAGGCGGTGGCCCTGGCCCGCACCAACGCCGCCTTCCACCTGCGGGAGACCCTGGTCAAGGCCGCCGGACGCCGTTCCAGCCGCTTCACTCCGGCGGAAATCGAGTTGCAGGAGACCCTCGACCTGCACACCGCACCGCGGACCATCGAGTGTTTCGACATTTCCAACTTCCAGGGTCGCGAAACCGTGGCCTCCCTCGTCTTCTTCAAGGAGGGCAAGCCGCTGAAGTCCCGCTATCGCCGCTTCCGCATCCGCACCGTGACCGGCGTGGATGATTTCGCCAGCATGGCCGAGGTCCTGGACCGTTACTACGGCAAGCTGGTGGAGAAGGGGGAGGAGCCGGCCGACCTGGTGGTTGTTGACGGGGGCGCGGGACAGCTCTCGGCGGCCCGGAAGGTGCTCGGGCGCTACGGGCTGCACCGGGTGCAGCTCATCGGCCTGGCCAAGAAGGAGGAGATCGTCCACCGGGAGAGCGGCACTCTGCGGTTGCCGCGCCACGGCCAGGCCCTGCGGCTGCTGCAGCAAGTCCGCGACGAGGCCCACCGGTTCGCCATCACCTACCACCGCCATTTGCGCGACAAGCTGACCACCGCCAGCGAACTGGACCTCATCCCCGGCATCGGCGAGGTGAAGAAGCTCTCCCTGCTGCACCACTTCGGTTCCGTGGCCGCCATCAGCCAAGCGGACGCCGCCGAGCTGGTCTCGGTCCGGGGCATCAACCGCAGCGACGCCGTGGCCATCCTGCGTTTCTTCGCCGAGAAGGAGGGCCCATCGTGAGTGGTGACCTGACGCGGGCCTGGGAGATCGCCTGCGAGTCCTACCTGGACTACGCCCTGGTGGAAAAGGGCCTGGCGCAGGCCACCCGCGGCGCGATCCACAACGACCTTTCCCACCTGGCCCGCTGGGCCGGCGAGGCCGGACGGCGACCCGAACAGGTCACCGACGCGGACCTGCGGGAGTTCCTGTACGCCACCGCCGAACAGCTGCAGGCCAGCAGCCGCGCCCGGCTGGTCTCCACCCTGCGCGGATTCTTCGCCTTCCTGGTCCGCGAAGGCGCACGCGACGACGACCCCACCGCCACCATCGTGGCCCCCCGGCGCGGGCGGCACCTGCCCTCGGTGCTGACACCGGAGCAGGTGGCCCGCTTCCTGGATCTGCCCGAGCCGGACTCGCCGCGGGCGTTGCGCGACCGGGCCATCCTGGAGACCCTCTACGGTTCGGGGTGCCGGGTGAGCGAGTTGTGCGGGCTGCAGGTCCTGGATCTGGACGCCGACGAGGGGACCCTCCTGCTGAAGGGCAAGGGGAGCAAGCACCGGCGCGTGCCCGTGGGCGGACCCTGCCTGGAGGCCCTGGAGACCTGGCTGGGCCGGGGGCGTCCGGCGCTCGCGGCCGCGGGCCCGGGCGTCGACGCCATGTTCCTGAACCTCAGGGGCCGGCCCCTGAGCAGGGTGTCCGTGTGGAACCTCGTAAAGAAACGGGCGGCCGAGGCCGGCCTGGACACCGCCATGTCGCCCCACACCCTGCGCCACAGCTTCGCCACCCACCTGCTGGCCGGCGGGGCGGACCTGCGCGTGGTGCAGGAGCTGTTGGGCCACGCCGACATCGCCACCACCGAAATCTACACCCACGTGGACCGGGCCTGGCTGCACGAGATATGGCGCCAGGCCCATCCGCGGGCCCGTCCAGGTGACGCGAAGCCTCTTTGACACGCCGACGGGTGCATGGTACCTTCTGCCAACCGAATCGCACACCCATGGACACCGGGGGCTTCGCCCCTTGGCCTAAAAGAGAGCAACTTTCGACATGGCAACGGGTTCTCCCGAAAAGCGCAAGATCATCCTGAGCGGCAACCGCCCCACCGGGCGCCTGCACTGGGGCAACTACACCGGGGCCCTGGAGAACTGGGTCCGTCTGCAGGACGAGTACACCTGCTATTTCATGGTCGCGGACTGGCACGTCCTGACCACGGCCCTGGACAAGTCCGACCGCATCGCCCACCACAGCCGGGAGATGATCCTGGACTGGCTGGGCGCCGGCCTGGACCCGGAAAAGTCGGTGCTGTTCATCCAGTCCCAGGTCAAGGAGCATGCCGAGCTGTACCTGTTGCTGGCCATGCTCATCAGCATGGGCAGGCTGGAGCGCAATCCGACCTTCAAGGAACAGATCCGGGATCTGAACCTGGGCGGGGAGATCAGCTACGGCCACCTGGGGTATCCGGTGCTGCAGGCCGCGGACATCCTGGCCTACAAGGCCCACGCCGTGCCCGTGGGGGAGGACCAGCTCCCGCACCTGGAGCTGACCCGCGAGATGGCCCGGAAGTTCAACCGCCTCTTCGGCGAGGTCTTTCCCGAGCCGGAGCCCCTGGTGACGAAGTTCGCCCGTTTCCCCGGCACCGACGGGAAGCGCATGAGCAAGTCGCTGGGCAACACCATCGAGATCTCCGCCTCGCCCGAGGAGATCCGGCAGAAGATCAAGCCCGCGTTCACCGATCCGGCGCGGCTGCGGCGCAGCGATCCGGGCAACCCCGAGGTGTGCGCCGTCTATACCTGGTACCAGAAATTCCTGCCGGAAGAGGCCGAGGCCACGGCGGCCGAATGCCGCAGCGCCGCGCGGGGATGCGTCGACTGCAAGATGAAGCTTGCCGAGGGGGTGATCGAGCATTTCGCACCTTTGCGTGAACGGCGGGAGG
>JALUJS010000028.1 GCA_027056825.1 Candidatus Krumholzibacteriia bacterium
AGGTGCTGGAGGTGGTCCTGAGGGATGTGGACGAGGCCATTGTCCACAGTGACGACCATCCGGCGTATGTCCGTGCGCTGAAGCGGATCAGGGCCAAGGTAAGACACCTGGTGACTCCTGGGAGCGACTACCGCGACCGTCATAACAAGCTGTGGGAGATCAACCTGCTGGATCTGCTGATCCGGCATAGCGGGGGGAATCACAAGCGGGAGACCATCGCGTGGTCCAAGCGCAGGCAGGGGAGCGCCGAAAGGTTGGTGATCTTTCTGGTGTGGAGGAACTATATCAAGGGAAGGAGAGAAAAAGACCGTCAGAGTCCCACGCCGGCGATGGCGCGGGGGATGCTGGATAGGCGGTTGACGGTGCGGGATGTGCTTAGTCAGCGGCTGTTCCGCAGCCTGATCGAGCTACCGCCCCGGTGGAGCGAGTACTACGACCGGGCGGTGGAAACGCCGGCGTTGGGCAGGAACCTGAAGCACGAGTTGAAGATGGCGTACTGAGGCGGGCAGGACAGGAAGCGGGCCGGGAGTGAACCCGGCCCGCCAAGGGAAAAACACAATTTCGAGGGCACAACTTGTTGTTCCCACATCAGACCGGAGCGGTCACATCGATGCCCGCCGGGGAGCCGCCAACAGGCTCTTTATCGCCCCCGGACCTGTGCGGAGCCACGGGAATGCCCATGCTGGCCAGTTCCACGGCTTCCGCCAGGGACGAAGCCACCTGTTCGGGGGATGCCTCGGCGCCGGCGACCATGTTTTCCGCGCCGGTGGAGACAGGAGCCTCGGCCAGCACCGAATCGACGGTCGAGGAAGCGGGTGCAGACGGGGTTGCGGCGGTATCGGGGGCCTGGGTCCCCGGAGTGACGGACGGCGCGGTGGTCGTAGGGCCGGTGGCGGCCGAGGCCGAGGTCGAGGCCGTGGCCGTTGTGCGGGGCGCGTAATCGCGCCACTGGTCGTGCCCTGCCTCGCCGGACCCGGAACCGTGGTCCTGCGCGGCGGGACTTGCGGCCGGGGCCGTTGTCGCGGGGGCCGCAGGCATGGCCGAGGCCGGCGGGACGGCCGACTGGGCGGCAGGCGTGGCAACGGACGGGGCGGCCGGTTGCCAGGAAGGTGTGTCGGTGGGCATGGTCATGGTTCCCACCGCGGCGTCGGCCATTTCCAGCAGGCGCTGGTCCAGGCCGGCGAAGTCCTGTTCGTGGGAATCGACGAACTGGAGCTGGGCCTGGGCCAGGGAGCGGAAACGTGCCAGGTAGGTCTCCTTCTCCTTGCGCAGCATGAGGATGTCGCGGCGGAGTTCCTCGGTGCGGGCGCGGCACTCGGCCATGATGGCTTCGGCCTTCTGGCGGGCCTCCTGCACGATGAGTCCGGCTTCCTGCTTGGCGTTGGCCTTGGTGTCCGCCATCACCCGCTGGGCGGTCATCAGGGTGTCGCGCAGGGTGGTTTCGAGTTGCTGGTAATCCTTGAGCTTCTCTTCCTGCTTGCCGATGGCCTCCCGCAGGGTCTTGTTGTCCACCAGCACGGCCTCGTATTCCTCGGCCAGGGTGGTCAGGAAGCCCCGGACCTCGTCGGCGTCATAGCCGCGCACGGCCTTGCGGAACTCCTGCTTGCGCACATCCAACGGCGTGATTCTCATGGCGGTCTCCTCGTGACCGAAGCGGGAAATCACGGATCTCCCGGCAAATCCCTTCTTGACCCGGTTATCAGCCCCGGGCGATCAGTTGCATGAGGAGATTTATCAAGAGCCATGCCAGCAGGGGGGAAAGGTCGATTCCCGGCAGGGGCACCAGGACGCGCAAGGGGGCCAGAACCGGCTCGGTAACACGAATCACCCACAATACCAGCTCATTACGGCTGTCGCGGGCCACCCAGCTGATGATCACCCGGGCCAGGATGAGCCAGGAATAGACCTTCAATACGGCCAGCAGCAGGCGGGCGATGTCCATGATCTGACCTCCATGCCAAGTTTCTGCCCGGCTTCAGGGACCGCTGCGAGGGCCAAAGATGGCGGTGCCGATGCGCACCAGGGTGGCTCCCTCGGCGATGGCGACCTCGAAATCCCCGCTCATGCCCATGCTCAGGACCGGCAGCGGCAATCCCGTGGCGGCGCGGGCGTTCTCGCAAAGGCGGCGCAGCGAGGCGAAACTGCGGCGCAGGCCCGCTTCGGAGTCCCCGTAGCGGGCCATGCCCATCATCCCCTGCAGATCCAGGCCGGGCAGGGCCGCCAGGCGGGCGGCAAGGTCCACGGCCCGCTCGGGGGCTACGCCGTGCTTGGCCTCCTCGCCGGAGATGTTCACCTCCAGCAGAACGGGCTCGGCCTCCCCCCGTTCTCCCGCAAGGGCGCCCAGGCGGCGGCCCAGCTCTTCCGAGTCGAGGCCGTGCAGGAGAGCGAAGCGTCCCGCGGCCTTGCGGGCCTTGTTCCGCTGCAGATGGCCGATGAAGTGCCAGCGCAACGGCGCGGGATCCAGCCCCCGTGAACGCAGAACCGCGTCCAACTCGTCCTGCCGGCGCAGGGCGTCCTGGACGCGGTTCTCACCCAGTTCCCACTGCCCGGCGGCGCAGGCGTCGGCCACCAGTTCCAGGGGGATGCGTTTGGACACCGCCACCAGGCGCACCTCGTCGGGTGACCGGCCGCTCGCGGCGCAGGCGGCGTCGATACGGTCCCTGACCGCAGCCAGGTTGGCGGCCACGGTGGATGTCATGACCGCTACCTCCAGTGCAGAAGCAACGTCGCGGGGTCCAATTCGAGCTGGACGTGGGGCAGATCCCCCCCGCCGGGCACCTTGACGATGCGTACGCGGGTATGATCGCCCTCCGGGCAGAGATTCACCAGCACGTCCAGGTACTGGTCGTGGCGGGCCACCTTGAGGGGCACGCCGCGCTCGTCGGACTTCTGGTTCTCCCGGTGGGTGTTGCTGCTGGTCCAGATCTCCGCGCCCCACTCGGCGCCCAGACGCCGCAGGCCCTCCAGCTCCCAGTCCTCGGTGCTCTCGAACCGGGGGGTGCCGTCCATGACCACCATGTCGGGCACGAACCCGGTGGCGTCCTTGAGAAACTCCACGGACTGCTCGAGCTTCTCCAGGGAAAACAGGTCCCGGTTGTAGACCAGGATGTGCCGGTTCCGTTCCATGCGCAACTGCTTCTCGAGCACCCCTTCGAGATTCAGGCTCGAGGCCATGGCGTGGAAGACCTGCTCGAAGAAGTCGCTGATGTGCTCGACGCTCTCCTTGGTGGAGATGTACAGCACCTTGCGGCCCTGCAGGAGCTGGTCCACGGCCAGACCGATCAGGAAACCGGTCTTGCCGACCCCCGGGCGGGACATGACGACGCCCAGGTTGCCGGCGCCCAGGCCGCCACCGATGGCCCGTTCGAAAATGCGGACGGGGCTCTTCTCGATCATGCTCTTTTCAGGCATCCTTGATCCTCACTCCGGATGATGGTTCCCGCCGCCGGGCCGCAGCCCGGGGCGCTACTTGCCCTCGGCGCGCCGGGTCTGGAATTCCTTGACCAGTTCCTCGGCCACCTCCGCGGGGGCCGGGGCGTAACGCGCGAACTCCATGGTGAACTCGGCCTTGCCGGCGGTGGCCGACCGCAGCACCGTGGCGTAGCCGAACATCTCGGCCAGCGGGACGTTGGCGTCCACGCGGATGAAGCCCTCGTCCTCGGTGGTGCCGACGATGACGCCGCGGCGCTGCATCAGCGTCTTGATGATGTCGCCCTGGTACTCGCTGGGACCCTCGATGGACACGAGCATCAGCGGCTCCAGGGCCACCGGCTTGCCCTGGGAGTAGAACTTGCGGAAGGCCGCCCGGCAGGCCGTGGTGAAGGCCATGTCCGAGGAGTCCACCGCGTGGGCGGCCCCGTCCAGCAGCGTGACCTTCAGGCCCTGGACGGGGTGGCCGATGTACTGCCCCTCCTGCAGGGACGAGGCGAAGCCCTTCTCGCAGGCCCCGATGTACTCGGTGGGAATGTTCCCGCCGACGACCTTGCTCTCGAAGTGGAATTCGCCGTCCTCGCTGGGCTCCATGATCCCCTGCACCTTGGCGTACTGGCCGGAACCTCCGGTCTGCTTCTTGTGGGTGTAGTCGAACTCCACCGCCCGGGTCATGGCCTCGCGGTACTTCACCTGCGGGGCGCCGGTGGCCACCTCGGCACCGAACTCCCGCTTGATACGCTCGATGTAGACCTCCAGGTGCAGCTCGCCCATGCCGCTGATGATGGTGTCCCCGGTCTCCGGGTCCACCGCGGTGCGGAAGGTGGGGTCCTCGCGCGTGAAGCGGTGCAGGGCCTTGCTCATCTTGGCCGAGGCCTTGTTGTCCGCCGGGGTGACCGCCAGGGAAACCACGGGTTCGGGCACGTGCATGCTGGACAGGGCGATGCGCTCGCCGGAAGTGAAGGTGTCGCCGCTGGCGCAGTCGATGCCGAACAGGGCGATGATGTCCCCGGCGGCGGCCCGGTCGATCTCCTCCATCTGGTCGGCGTGCATGCGCCCGATCCGGCCCACCTTGACCTTGCGGCCGGTGCGGCTGTTGAAGATGTCGGCGCCCTTGTGCAGGGTGCCCTGGTAGATGCGGACGTAGGTCAGCTGCCCGTAGGGTCCCTCCTCCAGCTTGAAGGCGTTCATCACCAGGGGATCCTCCGGATCGCTGGACAGCTCGAATTCCGTCTCGGCGCCGTCCTTCTCGATCTTCAGGGCGGTGTTGCGGATGTCCGGCGGGGCCGGCAGGTAGCGCATCACCGCGTCCAGCAGCAGTTGCACGCCCTTGTTCTTGTAGGCGCTGCCCATGTACACCGGGGCCAGTTCGCCCTGCAGGACGCCCGCACGCACCGCGGCATGGATCATGTCCTCGGTCACGGTCTCCTCCAGGACCGCCTCCATGAGTTCGTCGCTGAACATGCTGACCGCGTCCAGCATGACCTCGCGCCGGGCCTCGGCCTCCAACTGCAGGTTGGCGGGGATCTCCATCTCCACCACGTTCTCGCCGTTGTCGCCCTCGAAGCGGTAGGCCTTCATGGTCACCAGGTCGACCAGACCCTCCAGTTTGTCTTCCAGCCCGATGGGGATCTGCATCATCACCGCGTTGAGCTTCAGCTTGTCGCGCAGCTGCTCGGTGACGCGGGCGGGGTTGGCGCCGCTGCGGTCGCACTTGTTCACGAAGGCGATGCGCGGCACGCTGTAGCGGCGCATCTGCCGGTCCACGGTGATGGACTGGCTCTGCACGCCGGCCACCGCGCACAGGACCAGGATGGCCCCGTCGAGCACCTTCAGGGCGCGTTCGACCTCGATGGTGAAATCGACGTGGCCCGGGGTGTCGATGATGTTGATCTGGTGGTCCTTCCAGGTCGTGTAGGTCGCGGCACTCTGGATGGTGATTCCGCGCTCCCGCTCCAGTTCCATGGAATCCATGGTGGCGCCCACGCCGTCCTTGCCGCGCACCTCGTGGATGGCCCTAATGCGGCCCGTGTAGTACAGGATGCGCTCGGTCAGGGTCGTCTTGCCCGAATCGATGTGGGCGCTGATCCCGATATTCCTGATCCTGCTGAGATCCTCGATCATGGTCGTTTTCCCCGTCCGGGACCCGCCGGTCCCGCATGCAGTCCTTGTGGCGCCCGCCCCCGTGGGGTCGGGAGTTAAAAAACACACGCCTGCCGTACCTTAACCCAAGGTGCGCAGACGTGGCGAGGCGCAATTTAGACCGGAGAGCGCCGGAATGCAAACTGGAGTTGAAAATTCTTCATTAATCCGGAGTCAAGTCACCGGTGCCGGAGCCGAAACAGGGGAAAAGGGGGTTGTATGCCGTCCGGCTCGCATAGTACAGGCGATTTCATGATCAACCGTTGGCAGAGCCACCGGATGATGCCCGTCTACCTGTTCCTGCTGCTGGCCGCCGGAACGACCCTGGCCCTGACGGCGGTGCTCAAGACCGCCGGCCGGACCATCA
>JALUJS010000029.1 GCA_027056825.1 Candidatus Krumholzibacteriia bacterium
GTGCCTCGCCGTCGGCTGCTCCGCCGACGGTATCGTCCGCGGCCTGGCCGCCGGCCTCCCGTTCCTGCTCCTCGAGCAGGTCCTCCAGGGTCACCGCGCCCTCGGCGCCGGCTTCGGTTTCGGGGGGATGGAAGGACACGCCGCCGGGAAGTTCATCGGTGTGGTCCGGATCGGCGCCGGGTTCGGCGGCCGCAGGAGCGACCTCGGGGATGGTTCCGCCGGCGCCCGCGGCGGCCGGTTCCGCTGCCTCTTCGTCCTCGCCGGCCTCCAGCACCTGCACCACGCCGATCTTCTTGTAGTTGACGTCGATACCCAGGCGGGCCTTCAGCAGGCTTTCCACGTCGCGCACGATGTAGCGGGGTTCGCGATCGAAGCCCGCCACGACGTGGATGCCGGCGATCCGCCCCTCATCGTCCAGTTCGATCTTGCTCTGCAGGACGCCCTTGATCTGGCCGATCCAGCGCTGGGCGTCAGGGACCCAAGCGTCCCTTTCCTCGGCATCCCACTCCAATGGGCGACTCCTCGGACTCGTGGATTCTTGATTCTGAAAATCACGGGCACCCGTGCGCACCGTCTGGAAAGCCATGGTATCACTTTCCAATTATTCCCACAAGATGTTCCTGGACTTGATCCTCCATTGGCCGCAAAACCACGCCTCCGCAGGTCCGGGCGGGGAAAAATTCCCGGTCCGTCAGGGGATCATCATGGCCCGCAGGGCATCCAACCGCTTCCGGTAGGTGTCATCGGAAGCGTGGAGCAGGCCCTCGACGCTGAAGCCCTCGGGGCAGAAGCTGGCCGTCACGGTCCCCTCGAGCATGGCGGCGCGGAAGACGGCGTCTCCGTCGTCACGACCGGCGCCCGCGGCCGCCACCGCGGCCATGAAGCCGCCGGCGAAGCTGTCCCCGGCGCCCGTGGGATCGACCACGTCGTCCAGGATCAGGGCCGGAACCGCGAGCACCGAATCGGCCCCGAAGTACAGCGCCCCGTGCTCGCCCTTCTTGATGATGACCCGCCGCGGCCCCATGGCGGCGATGTCCCGGGCGGCGTGGGCCAGGCTGCGCTTGCCCGTCAGTTGCCGTGCCTCGCCGTCGTTGACCAGTAGGATGTCCACGCGCGCCAGCACCCGGCGCAGGGCCTCGGGTGTGGTCTCGATCCACAGGTTCATGGTGTCCAGGGCGATGAGGCGCGGACCGGTCATCTGCTCCAGGACATGGAGCTGCAGATCCGGGTGGATATTGGCCAGGAAGAGGTACTCGCTACCGCGCCAAGCCGCGGGGATCCCGGGCTGGAAATCGGCGAACACGCCCAGCTCGGTGGCCAGCGTGTCACGCTCGATCATGTCCGCGTGGTAGCGCCCGGACCAGTGGAAGCTCGCCCCCGGCTCGCGCACGATGCCGGAGGTGTCGGCGCCGTGGTCCCGCAGCAGTTGCAGATCCTCCTCGCGGAAGTCCTCCCCCACCACGCCCACGCAGCGGACGGGCACCTTGCCGCGCGCGGCCACGGCGAAGAAACTGGCGCTGCCGCCGAGCTGCCGCTCGCGCTTCTCCCGCGGGGTCTCCACCGTGTCGTAGGCCACCGAACCGACCACCAGGATCGCCATCTCAATCCCTCTTTTCCATGGCTTCGGGCATGTCCACTCCGATCAGCTCGCCCACCTTGCGCAGGACGAACCGGGTCATCACCGTCAGGTGCAGCAGGGCCAGGCGCCGCTCCGGCTCCTGGTCCAGGATGCGCTTGACCTGGTTGTAGAACTGGTTGAACAGGGTGGCGATCTCCAGCGCGTAGCCGGCCAGCCGGTGGGGCTCGCGGCTCGCGGCGGCCGAGACGATCACCTGCGGCAGGCGCACCAGCTCCCGGACCACCGCCCAGGCCGACTCGTCCTCCAGGTGGGCCAACGACCCGGGCGTGGGATCGCCCACCTCGATGCCCCTCTCGGCGGCGATGCGCAGCAGGGAGCAGGCGCGGGCATGGGCGTACTTGACCTTCAGGACCGGGTTGACGTCCGATTGCTGGCGCGCCAGGTCCAGGTCGAAGTCCAGGTGGCTGTTGGGCTTGCGCATCAGGAAGAGGAACTTGGCCACGTCGGCCCCCACCTCGTCCATCAGGGCGTCCATGGTGACGAACTGGCCCTTGCGCTTGGACATGTCCAGCACCCGCCCGTCCTCGATGAACGTCACCTGCTGCAGGATCTGGATCTCCAGCCAGCCCTCGGGCACGCCGAGGGCCTGCATGGCCCCCTGCATGCGGGGGATGTAGCCGTGATGGTCCGGGCCCCAGAAGTCGATGGCGTGTTCGAAGCCGCGCTGGAACTTGTGATAGTGGTAGGCGATGTCGGCCAGGAAGTAGGTCGGCATGCCGTCGGCCCGCACCAGCACGCGGTCCTTCTCGTCGCCGAAGTCCGTGGACCGGAACCAGACCGCATCCTCGGCCTCGTACACCGCTCCCTGTTTGCGCAGCTTCTCCAGCGCCCGCTCGATGCGGCGCGTCTCGTGGAGTTCGGATTCGAAGTACCAGGTCTCGAAGCGCAGACCGAAGCGGCGACAGGTCTCGCGCTGCCAGCCGAGGATCTTCATCAGGGCGTACTTGGCGAAGCACCCCACCGACTCCTCCTCCGGCAGGTCCTTCCAGTCCTTGGCGTCACCGCAGGGCAGTTCGATACGCTGGAAGCTCTCGTCGTCGAAAGCCGCGCCGGCGTCCCGGATCGCCTTGCTGTCCTGGGCCAGCAGCTCCGCGGCCATGATCTCCAGGTAGCGCCCCTTGTAACCGTTCTCGGGGAACTCGACCTTCTCCCCCAACAGCTGCAGGTAGTGGGCGCGCAGGGACCGGCCCAGCAGCTTGATCTGCCGTCCCGCGTCGTTGACGTAGTATTCGGCGTGGGCGTCGAAACCGATGGCGTCCAGCAACCGGGTCAGGGTCATGCCGAAGGCCCCCGCCCGCGCCGAGACCACGTTCAGCGGGCCTGTGGGATTGGCGCTGATGAACTCCACGTTGATACGTTTGCCCCCGCCGGTCCTGATGGCCTCCAGGGCGCCGTGGGGATCGGCCAGGCTCAGCAGCCGCTCGATCTGGTGGGAGCGCGAGATCCGGAAATTGATGAAGCCGGGTCCGGCGATCTCCACCGACTCGATGATGTCGCGGGGCAACTCCAGGGCGGCGGCGATCTCGCCGGCCAGTTCACGCGGCTTCCGCTTCAGACGTCCGCCCAGCATGAGAGCCAGGTTGGAGCTCAGGTCGCCGTGACCCGCCTCGCGGGGCTTCTCCAGCTCGATCTCGACGTCCTCCTCGAAAACGCCGAAACGCTCGACGGCCGCCAGCAGCGCGCGGCGCAGGATATCCTCGATAATCACCATTGGTCACGAACCCTGTGTTTCCGCCCCGGGGGCGAGGGTGAATTCCAGATCCGGATGGCGGGCGGCGACCGCGGGGTCGCCGAACCAGTCCGGGCCCAGGTCCAGGCGGCGGGCGTCGTCCCACAACCGCTCCAGCTGGTAGTACTGCCGGGTGTCCTCGTGGAAGACGTGGACCACCACGTCGAAGTAGTCCAGCAGGACCCAGGTGCCGGTGTCCTGGCCTTCGACGTGGGCCGGATCGTGGCCCATGCCGTCCAGCTTGCGGCGCAGGTGGCGACCCAGAGCCTTGACCTGCACGTCCGAGGCGCCGGAGGCGATCACGAAGAAATCGCAGACGTCCGAGACGCCACGCAGATCCAGGATCACGATGTCCTCGGCCTTCTTTTCCAGCAGGAACCACACCGCGGCCTCGGCCAGGCGGAAGCCGGTCGAGTCGTCGGGGATGTTGAAGTCTCCCTCGCCTGCAGGACTGGTGTTTTCGGATTTCGGTGCGGTCATGGCATCCTAGTTCAGGCGGTTGATGACGTATTCCACGGCCACCGAGAGCAGCTTGCTCTGGGGGCCTGTGGCCAGGGGGGCCAGGGCGGCCTTGGCTTCCTCGCCGAAGCGCCTGGCCTCGGCGAAAGCGGCGTCGATGCCGCCGCAGCGGGTCACGAACTCGCGCACCTCGGCCCAGGACTCAGCCCGGGCCCGGGGATCCCGGTCCGCGGACAGGGCGGCCACCCGCTCGCGGTCGGCCGCCGGGGCGTTGGCCAGGGCGGCGATCAGCGGCAGGGTGATGCGCCCTTCCTCCCAGTCCTGCCCCGTGGGCTTGCCGAGGCGGCGCTCGTCGCCCAGGTAGTCGAAGATGTCGTCGGTGATCTGGAAGACCAGCCCCACCTTGCGGCCGAATTCCCCGAACGCGTCCTCGTGGTCGGCCAGACGGCCGTTGAAGGAGGCCCCGATCCGGCAACTGTTCTCGATGAGCGACGCGGTCTTCTGGTAGATGATCTGCAGGTACCGGTCGTGGGAGATCTCCAGGTCATACCGGTGTTCCAACTGCAGCATCTCCGCCTCGCTCATCAGCACGGTGGTGCGGGCCAGCAGTTCCACCGCGTGGTTCAGGCCGGCTTCGCAGAGATTGTGCAGGGCCTTGCTGTAGAGGAAATCCCCCATGATCAGGGCGGCGCTGGCGCCGTACTTCTGGTTCACCGAGGGCAGGCCCCGGCGCGTCAGGGCCTCGTCGATGAAGTCGTCGTGCACCAGCGTGGCGGTGTGCACCAGCTCGACGCTGGCGGCGGCGCGATAGGCGTCCTCGGGGAAGCCCTGGTCGTCCTGGGCGGCCAGCAGCAGCAGGGTGGGCCGGAAGCGCTTGCTCTTGCCCTTGCGAATATGGTCGCAGATCTCGCGCGTCAGCGGGCTGTCCGCCTCGGTGATCCGCTGGAACTCCTCCTCCATGCGGGCCAGCGCGGGCGAGATGGTCCGCTGCAGCGTGATCAGCTTGATGCGCTCCCTGTCAACCAGCCCCATGGGCACCTGTCCTCTCCAAGGCGGTCCGGACCCCGCCGGTCGCGGCGGCGCCCACCAAGACGGCGGGTCGGGACCAGAGGCCCGACCCCCAATCCCACAAATATTTGCAATCAGGAGCGGGTGTCAATCCTCTTTCCCGCGGCGGCGCTTGCGGGTGACGACCAGGGACACCAGCACCGAACCAAAATACAGGATGAGGACCGGCACGGCCATCATCACCTGGCTGATGATATCCGGGGGTGTGAGGATCGCCCCCACGGTGAAGATGATGATGACGGCCACCCGCCAGGTCCGCAGCAGCATGCGCGGGTTGAGGATCCCGAACCAGCTGAGCCCCAGCACCAGCAGCGGCAGCTGGAACACCAGTCCGAAGGCCAGGCACATGCGTGAGACGAAGCCGAAGTAGTTGCCCACCCCGATGAGGGGCTCCATGGTCTCGGTCCCGAAGCTCAGCAGGAAGGCGATGACCTGGGGAATGACCACCAGGAAGCTGAAGGCGATGCCCGCGTAGAACAGGATGGTAGAGGAAGCCAGCAGGGGCGCGATCACCCGCCGCTCGCTGCGGTACAGGCCCGGCATCACGAAGGCGTAGACGCGGAACAGGATGAACGGCAGCACCACGAAGATCCCCACCATGCCCGCGATCTTCAGCCGCGTGAGGAAGGCCTCGTTGGGGGCGGTGAAGTAGACCCCCTGGTCGGCGATGGGAGCGATAAGCACGTCCAGGATGCGGCCCGACCAGAACCAGCACAGAACGGCGGCCAAAAGCCCCGCGATGATGGAATGGATCAAAACCGAGCGCAGTTCCTCGAGGTGATCGAGGAAACCCATGCCTTCCAGCGTCTCGGGCGCGGCTTCGCCGGTCACCTGTTCCCTGGGCGCCGAGTCGTTCATGCGCCGCCGTCCGGGTCGGAAGCGGATCCTGCGGTGTCATCCTGCCGCCTGAGATCGCGCAACAGGGCGAAGAACTCGTCCACGCTCTGGAAGCTGCGGTACACCGAGGCGAAGCGCACGTAGGCGACCTCGTCCACCTCGCGCAGTTCGTCCAGGGCCATGCGCCCGATCACCTCGCTGGGC
>JALUJS010000030.1 GCA_027056825.1 Candidatus Krumholzibacteriia bacterium
GCGGTCGAAGGCCGCGATGGCTTCCTGGGTGGCCTGGGCGGCCGGGAACAGGCTGGCGCTGATGGCGGTCAGGCGCTTTTCCTGGTCCTTGCCGTTGATCAGGCCCAGCACCATGGTGACGGAATATCCCGCCAGCAGGATGCCCATGCCCAGCCAGATCTTGCCGCGGATGCCCAGGGAGAGAACCCGCGGGGTCCCGCCGGATGAGGGCGAGGATTCATGCCAGGGGAACTGCATTTCGGCTCCTTTTGCCTGTTGCGGCGGTCCGGTCAATTGACCGCCAGCACCTTCACCCCGTCGTGGGGCGAGGCTTCATCCACGAACCCCACGGCGCCGGGCGTCTTGGCCACGAAGGCGACCAGCTCGGCCTCGGTGCCGAACATGGCCGGCATCTCGCCGGTGCCCGAGAACACGGCCTTCTTCCAGAAGGTCGAGAACTGCTTGGGGCTCTTCTTGACGTAGTTCTTCATGAACGCGTCGGTCACCGGGCCGCTCTTGAGCACGGCCAGGACGATCCGCGTGCCGTCTTCCCACTGGGCCGTCTTGCCCAGGAAGATCTTCTGGACCTGGGGGGGCGCCACCTGGTCGGCGGCCACGCCGCTGTTGGCCACCAGGATGGGGCCCGCCGCAGCCGGGCCGGCCACCGCCAGCAGGCAGGCTGTCAGGGTCAGGCCGGTTGCGAAAGTCTTGAGGGTCTTCATGTCTTGCCTCCCTTGCCGGCCTAGAAGTAGAAGGTGGATTTGACCGCGAACAGGGACCAGTTCTCGGTGGTGAACGGGTTGCCGGTGTTCAGGCTCTCCTGCACGTCGCCGGTGCCCTGCATGGCGTGGACCTCGGCCTTGACCAGCCAGTAGTCCGCCAGGTCGAAGCGGGCGGTGAAGGCCAGGTCGCGCTGCTTCCAGGCGAATCCGTCACCGTCGCGCACGGTGTAGTCGGGGTAGTACATGGAGTAGTAGCTCCCCAGCTGGAACCAGTCGTTGAACTGCCACGTGGCCTGCCCGTACCAGCCGCCGCGCTGGTCCTTGATGGGGATGTCCATGACCATGGTCGCCGGATCGGCCAGGCCCGTGGGGACCAGGGCGTTCCTGAGGGCCATGTCCACGCTGGCGCGGTTGAACTCGAAGGCCGCCAGCAGCTTCTCGGTGGTGTATTCGGCCGACAGGACCCACCAGTAGTTCGCCTCCATGGAGAACTCGGGGGTGAAGTAGCCCAGGGGGGCGGCGAAGGTGCCGACCCCGTCCATGGCGCCGTGGAAGATGGTGCCGCTCAGGCGCAGACCCTCCAGGGGGGTGTTCATGCGCAGGGCGCCGCCGTAGATGTCCTTGCCCTCGCTCACCCAGCCGGAAAGGGGCAGGAACGAGCCCCACATCTGGGCCATCATGGGCTGCAGCATCAGGTCCACCGGGAAGTTGGGCCCCTCGACATCCACGGTGCCCAGGAAGGCGTCGTACTCCAGGCTGGCCGCGTCGCTGAGGGTCAGGGTGCCGTAGGCGCTGGCTCCCTCGAAGGCGTTCATCACGTCGCGCATCAGCTCGGTGTAGACCGACTGGGGCAGCAGGACGGAATTGCGGACCATGTCCACGTCGCGGGTCTGGTTGTACAGGCCGAACGGCGTCTTGACCTTGCCGACGCGCAGGCCGAACTCGTCCCGGAAGCGGTAGTCGCCGTAGGCCCAGTCCAGGACCACGTTCTCGTTGCCGGCGTGGCCCAGGTTGCGGGCCATGAGCTGGGCGCCGACCCGGATATTGTCGGTCACCGGGGCGCTCACGTTCAGCAGGGCCTCGTTGTACGAGAAGGTGCCCGGCTCGGTGGGTGCCAGGTAGCTGTAGTCCGAGGAGTTCATGTAGCCCTGGCTGATGATGCCGTGGACCACCGGCTGCCCGGCGAACGCGACGACCGCCGTTCCTGCAAGGGCGATCACCGACAGGACCCCAAGCGATACCTGCAGGCGACAAATGCGCGAAGTCATGGTTTTCCTCCTGGTCCGCGGTTGATGCGAATGGCTCCGGCTTGGCAGGTCGTGTGTGGTGCAGGGTGCGCCGGCGCCGTTTGTGACGAAGGGGTGTTCGGCAAAGTCCCCGTCCGGTTGAGGGATTTCTGTAAGAGAAGGATAGGGGTGGTCTTGATTATGTTGCGGTGGTTCGGAGAGCTGGTCGCCGGGGGAGACCTCGGTTGAGGCTCCAGGTCGCCGGATGCGGAGGTCTCGATGCTTCCGTCAGTCCAGGTGCATCCGGAGCATGCGCTTGGCGGCCATCTTGAGGTGGTAGCGGGGATTGCGCCGCCAGCGCAGGAGTTTCTGCAGCTCCGGGACGTGTTTCCTGGCCTCCTCGAGGCCGCGGGCGCGGCAGGCTTCGCCGGCGCCGAAATCGGCCCAGTGGAATTCGGTCACCGGCGGGCGGATGACGAAGTCGGCGGTGCGGCACACGAAACGGTTCAGGCGCTGCCGGGCGATGGTGTTGCTGCGCAGGATCATGTCCAGACCGGTGTTGAAGACGGTTTCCTCGAAGGCGGGGATATCGATGGCGATGACGAAATCCGCGCCCAGCTTGCGGCACGCCTCCACCGGCACGCGGAAGGGGCCGCCGCCGTCGACGATGATCATGCCGTCCTTGCGCACCGGCGGAAACACCGCCGGGATGGCGCAGCTCATGTACAGCCCCTCGACCAGGGGGCCTGAGGAGGCCACCACCTGGTCGCCCGAGACCAGGTCCAGGGCCACCGCGGCCATGGGCATGGGGAGGTCCTCGAAGCTCAAGGGCCCGAAGGCCGCCGCCAGGGGGCCCTCGAGTTTCTCCCGTTCCTGGATCCAGGGCCGGGTGACGGTCTTGACCGCGATCATCTTGCGCTGCATGAAGTCGAAAACGCCCGAGATGCGCGACTGGGCCGATTGGGGATCGTTGTCGTCCTTGGGTACGAAGGGGGCCCAGTAGTCGGCGAAGTCCTTGTTGCTGACGTAGGTCTTCAGCTTGCTCCAGATCCAGTCCGGGTCGGGGCTCTGGGCGTACAGGGCGCCCACGATGGAGCCCATGCTGGTGCCGGCGACCACATCGGCGCGGATGCCCGCTTCCTCCAGCACCTGGAGCACGCCCGCGTGGGCCAGTCCGCGGGCGCCGCCGCTGCCCAGGGCGATCCCGATCTTCGGTTTCCGGAACATGTATTCCTCCCTGGCCCCGATCCTGCGGGGGCTGGTCCGGATTGTTGGTCGCAACGGGCGCAGGATAACACTCTCCAGCGGCCGGACCAACGAGTCTTTGACCGCCGATTGCCGGGGCGTTAGGCTTGCCGGCAGCGATACCCCCGGGCCGATCCACTCTTCCGGCCAAGCGAAAGGACATGATTCCATGACCCCGTGTGACGGACACCTGGACCCCTCATCCCCCTTCATGATGGAACGCATGTTGCGCCTGTGGCGGCTGGGCATGGAAGAGGAGGAGACCATCACCTCCGAGGAAGAATTCCGGCGGGTCCTGGACGAGGTGGAGCACGCCGAGCTGAGCCGCCGTTACTTCGAGCTGGTCTGCGAGCATCCCCGGGAAATGGCCCAGGAGCTGGCCTACCAGGCCTACGAGGCCGATTCCGCCGAACAGGCCCTTGAGCTGGTGGAGAAGGCCCTGGAACACGACCCCGATTGCGTGGACGCCCTGGTCGTCCACGCCTTCTTGACCGCCGAGGACGTGGGCGAACTCATTCCCCGGCTCGAACACGCCGCGACCCGCGGCGAGGAGGCCCTGGGCGAGGAATTCTTCGCCGAGTTCATGGGCGAGTTCTGGCCCATGGTGGAAGCCCGGCCCTACATGCGCTGCATCAAGCAGCTGGCCGAGGTCCTGTGGAACGCCGGCCGCCGGCTGGACGCGGTGGCCCAGTACGAGAACCTCATGGACCTGGATCCGGAGGACCACATGGGCAACGGCGGGCTCCTGCTGGGGGACTACCTGGCCATGGGGGAGGTCCAGCGCGCGTGGGACCTGCTGGAGGAGATCGACGACGAGACCGACGCGGTGTTCAACTGGGCCTGGGTGCTGCTGTTCCTGATGGTGGGCGACGAGGACGGCGCCCGCAAGGCCCTGGACCACGCCCTGGACATGAACGCCTACGTGGTGCCCCTGCTCATCGGCCTGGGCGATGAGCAGGACGAGGAACCGGTCACCGCGCCCACCGTGGTCACCGGCAGCCGGGACGAGGCCCGGGTCTGCGTCCAGATCCTGGGCGAGGCCTGGACCGCGCGGCCCAGCGCCCAGTGGTGGCTGCTGGATGTGTTGCGGGAGATGGGACTGATCACCGACGAGGACGCGCTCGGACCGCAGGAACCGCCCGCCGTGAACTAGCCTGGACCGGTGGATTTGTGGTATAATGATATGGACGGCCGGGACGTTCCCTCCCGGCCGCCCGTGTCCTGTACCCTTGGTTTTCGCGAATGAGGTCGCCGTGATTCCTGGTCCCCCGTCCGCCGCTTCTTCCTGTGCCCTTCGCCCCGTGGCGGGCTGCCCGGTGTTCCGGGCGATCGTCCTGGCCGCGCTCCTTACCCTTTTCCCCGCCGCAGGTTTCGGGAATACCCCTGAAGGCCCAGTGTCGCCTTTGTTGCAGAAGGCTCTGGACCATCCCCGTGACCTGGGACTGGAGAAGGGGGCGCCGGTGGCGGTGTGGGTGTTCTTTACCGACAAGGGACTGGAGGGCGAGGCCCTGGACCTGGCGTTGCAACAGGCCCGCGAGGACCTCTCCCCGCGCGCCCTGGCGCGACGCCGCAGGATGGCCGGGCCGGGCTCCCCGGTGGTGGATACGCGGGACCTGCCCCTGGCCCCTGATTACCTCGCCAGGGTGGCGGCCCTGGGAGGCAAACTGCGGCACGTCAGCCGTTGGCTCAACGCCGCCAGCTTCGATGTGGCCCCCGACGCGGTGGCCCGGGTGGCCGCCCTGCCCATGGTGCGCCGGGTCGACCTGGTGCGCCGCTTCCGCAAGCCCCGGCCCCTGGAGCCGAGCCCCGTGGACCTGAAGGTGGCGCCGGAAAGCCCGGGCTTCGGGCAAGGTCCTCCCGCACCGGGTGACAAATCGACCCAACAGGCCCTGTGGACCCTGGATTACGGCCTGAACCGCGGCCCCCTGGAGCAGATCGACGTGCCGCCGGTGCACGAGATGGGCGTGACCGGGCGCGGCGTGGTGGTGGGCATGCTGGACACGGGTTTCCGCACCACCCACGAGTCCCTGGCGGGCGTGCCCGTCCTGGGCGCCTTCGACTTCGTGGACAACGACTCCATCGTGGACCTGCAGGAGGGCGACCTGTCCTCGGTGATCACCCACGGCACCATGACCCTGTCCACGGTGGCCGGCTACATGCCCGGCCAGCTGATCGCTCCCGCGTACGGGGTCTCGGTCCTGCTGGCCCGCACCGAGGATGTGTCCCAGGAGATCCCCGCGGAGGAGGACCACTGGGTGGCCGGCCTGGAGTGGGCCGAAGCCCAGGGCGCGGACATCATCTCCTCCTCGCTGGGCTACATCGACTGGTACACCTTCGCCGACCTGGACGGCAACACCGCGGTGACCACGGTGGCCGCCGACCTGGCCGTCGGCCGCGGGCTGGTGGTGGTCAATTCCGCAGGCAATTCCCGGACCACCACCGGTACGCTCATCGCCCCTGCCGACGGGGACAGCGTGATCACCGCCGGGGCGGTAGACATCACCGGCGTCTACACCTACTTCTCCTCGCCGGGCCCCACCGCCGACGGGCGCATCAAGCCCGACGTCATGGCCCTGGGCCAGGACAACCCCGTGGCCAATCCCACCGACGATCATGGCTACGGGTTCGTTTCGGGCACCTCGTTCAGTTGCCCGCTGACCTCCGGCGTGGTCGCCCTGATGCTTTCGCGTGTCCCCGGGTTGACGCCCATGGAGGTGCGGGAGGCCCTGCGCCAGACCGCGA
>JALUJS010000031.1 GCA_027056825.1 Candidatus Krumholzibacteriia bacterium
GCGGGTCTTGTGGCCGATGATCCGCAGGGGTTGGGCATTGAACCCGTATCCCTGCAGGGGGTCGCCCGCAGCGGCCACCACCAGGCTGGCCCGGTCGGTGCCGCTGTTGGGAATGGTCACGGTGTAGCTGCCCGTGTTGGCCACATCCAGGGCCAGGGGCGTCTCGGCGCAGTTCCCGTCGATCCCCAGGTAGATGTCCACGAGCCCCAGGGGGTCGCCGCTGGTGCTCCAGTTGACATCGACGGTCTGGTCACCGTAAAGGGGTTCGGAGCCCAACTGGGGATCCACGGTGACCACGGTGGGCGGGGCGTTGTAGACCAGCTGGGTGCAGGAGGTCCCGGTCGAGGCGGCGCCGTACTGGACGTAGATATAGCCGCTCTCCCCGAAGTCCGGTCCCCAGCTGTTCTTGATGATCCAGGCCCCGTTGCCTCCGCAGGAGCGGTCGTCATAGCCCACGATGAGCACGAGGTGGTTGGTCGCCCCGCCCGGCACGTCGTAGCAGCCGCCGCCGTAGGCCTCGAACTCCGGACCGGCGTCCACCGCCGTGCACACCGGCCCGTACTGGAGGGCCGCCTTGATCTGGGTCACGTCATTGGCGATGTAGTTGTAGTCGACAATGGTGGCGTACTTGCGGTAGTTGGCCTGGGTGCAGGGGATGACCGGCTGGTCATCGGCCTGGTAGGGGTCGCAGTCCTCCAGGACCCCACCTTGGTGCTGCCACACGTAGTAGGCGGCCGAGGCCCAGCCCCCGTCGCAGCCGGCCCCGTACGGGTTGCAGGAGATGACCTGCTGCTCGGACAGGTTCAGGTCCACGCCATAGTAGATCTTGACGAACGATTCCATCTCGCCGGTGGCCGCGAACGCCCAGCAGGACCCGCACTCGCCCTGGTCCTTCACCGAGGTCACCCCGTTCAACTCCCGCCAGTCCAGGCTCGTGGGCAGGGCCTTGTCCACGGGGTAGATCTTCAGGTGGCGGCGCAGCTCGTCCTCGTATCCCGGCGGGGGATTGTAGCCCCGCAGCAGGGCCCGGCGATCGGGCGTCACCTGGCTGATGAAACGATCGGTGACGGTGAAGCTCCAGCCGTTGGCCGCGATCTCTTCCCGGATGCGGTCCAGGTCGGGAGCCGGCTGGGCGGAAGCCAGCGAAACGGTCAGCCCCGCCACCAGCAGGCAGAGCACCAGGGAGAACAGGAAACGCGAAGTGGACTTCATGGACACGACCTTACCTCTGGGTGACGGGCGCCGGGCCGAACAATGTTTTCAGAGGGAATGTTATCAATTCCCCGTGGCTTTTTCCAATGATCTTATGTTTTCGACAGATAAGCCATAAAACTTGAGCTTTAATAATCCCCGGGCCGTCATGCCCCAGGCTGCCCGCCCCGGAGGGGCGTGAACGGATGATCCGGGTTAACCCGCATGATTCATGAAGGAGCTGCTGCGGATGGTCAACCCGAATTATTCATGAATCATGCGGGTTAAAACACCGCCATGGGGTCGATATCGATGAATCCCTCCACGCCCCTGTAGGCGACCTTCAAGTCCCGCAGGCACTGGGCCACCCAATGTTTTTGCTTCTTGGTCATATCTCCCTTGATGAGCACCTGGAAGCGATAGCGGTCCTGGAGGCGCTCGAACACGCCCGGGGCCGGGCCCAGTACGGTCCGCCGCCTGCCCTCCAGTTCACCCCGCAGGGCGTCGGCCAGGGCCGCGGCCGCCTCCCGTGTGACGCCCAGCCGCCGGCCCAGCAGGCCGATGCGGGCCAGCCGGCGAAAAGGGGGGTAACCGAGGGAACGGCGCACCGGGAGTTCCTCCTCCAGGAAGCGGCCGAAGTCGTGGTCGGCCGCCGCCAGGATCACCGGATCCTCGGGGCGCCAGGTCTGGAAGATCACCGTACCGGGACGGGTGCGTCCGGCCCGGCCGGCCACCTGGGTCAGCACCTGGAAGGTCCGCTCGGCGGCCCGGAAATCGGGCATGGCCAGACCGTCGTCCGCCGCCAGCACCCCCACCAGGCCGACCTGGGGAAAGTGGTGCCCCTTGGCCACCATCTGGGTGCCCACCAGGATGTCCGCCTCGTGGCGCGCGAAGGCCGACAGGATGCGGTGGTAGCTGCCCCGGCGCCGGGTGGTGTCATGGTCCAGGCGCATGACCCGCGCCTCGGGGAAGTGGGCCTGCAGGTTCAGCTCCACCTTCTCGGTGCCGCCGCCTGCGGGAAGGAAAGCGGTACTCCCGCAGGAGGGGCAAGCGCCCGAGACCGGCTCGGCGTGTCCGCAGTAGTGGCACAGCAGCCGGCGCGGCCGCAGGTGCAGGGTCATGCCGATGTCGCAGTTGGGACAGACCACCGCGTCCCCGCAATCGGCGCACTGCATGACCCTGGCGAATCCCCGCCGGTTGTAGAACAGCAGCACCTGGCGCCGCGCGTCCAGTTCCCGGCCCATGGCCTCCAGGAGGTCATCGGTGAACCCCTCGCGCACGCCCGTGCCCCGCATGTCCACGATCCGCACCTCGGGCAGGGCCACCCCCTGGCGCCGGGGCAGGTCGAACATTTCGAAGCGCCCCTCCCGAGCACGCGCCACCGATTCGATGTCCGGGGTGGCCGACCCCAGCATCACCACCGCGCCGGCCTGCCGGCCGCGCACCAGCGCCACGTGGCGGGCGTGGTAGCGGGGCTTCTCATCCTGCTTGTAGGACGAGTCGTGTTCCTCGTCGACGATGATGGCGCCCAGGTCGCGCACCGGGGCGAAGAGGGCCGAGCGCGGGCCCACCACCACCCGGATCTCGCCACGCGCCGCCCCTTCGTGGACTCGGCAGCGCTCACCGGCGGACAGGCCGCTGTGGATGGCCGCCACCGTGTCGCCGAAGCGGGACCGGATCCGCGCCAGGGTCTGGGGCGTCAGGGATATCTCCGGCAGCAGGTAGATGGCGCCCCGGCCCAGGGCCAGGGCCTCGGCGATGACCGTCAGGAAAACCTCGGTCTTGCCGCTGCCGGTCACCCCGTGCAGCAGGATCGCCCCGAAAACACCCTCGCGCAGCATCTCGCCCGCGCGGCGGACCGGCCCCTCCTGGTCGGCGGTCAGGGTGATGGCCCGGGGATCGAGTTCGGGATAGGCCTCCGGCGCGGGCTTGCGGGATTTGCGGGCGCGTGTGCCGGGAGCGGGCGGATGGAACAGGGGCACGACCTCGCCCAGGGGCAGGGCGTAGTATCCCGCCATCCAACGCGCCAGTTCAAGGCGCCCGGGATCCAGGCGGTACTCCGGCCCCAGAACTTCCTGCACGTCGCGCAGGACCGCCCCATCCACGGTGGCCACGCCCGGCGGCAGGGCCTGCGCGCGCGTCACCAGGCCGATCACTCCGCGCCGCCGCCCGAAGGGCACGCGCACCAGGTCCCCCACCACGGGCGCCGCAGCCGGATCCTGGTCCTCGGCCGGGACGAACCGGTAGCTGAAGGTGCGCGGCAGGGGCACCGGCAGGGCGATTTCCAGCAGCAAGGGTCCGTTGGGCATGCGCGCTCCCCGCGCCCGGCGCGGCGGTCAGGATTCCCGGAGCGGCGGCCGGACCGGCCGGGCCGCCTTGGCGCACGGGATGGTAGCGGGTATCGTCCGGAAACGCTAGCGGGGGACGCCGAGCAGCTCGCTGATCACCGCGTGGACCTTGTGGGGGCTGAACGGCTTGGTGAGGTAGCGGGCGGCCCCGGCGTCGAGGCCCTCCCGGCGGTCCTCCGCGCGGGTGCGCGCGGTCAACAGCACCACCGGGATGTGGGCCGTGCGCGGCTCGGCCTTCAAACGGCGGCAGGTCTCGATGCCGCCCATGCCGGGCATCATCACGTCCAGGAGAATCAGGTCCGGACCCTGTTCCACGGCCAGTCTGAGGGCTTCCTCCCCGTCGGCCGCTTCCACGACGTCGAAGCCCTCGGCCTGCAGGCTGAATTCCAGGACGTGGCGAATGTTGGATTCGTCGTCGGCGATCAGGATCCTGTGCACGGTATCTCTCCTCGTTCCTCCGGGCCTTGGTCAGACCGGAAGGGTGATCATACCCTGCTGGTCCAGACCGGGGCGCACCAGGTCCAGGTGGTCCCCCGGCAGATCCTGCAGGGCTTCGATGCGTTCTCTCCTGGCCAGGGTCTCCTGGAAGAAGACTTCGGCCATGCGCGGACAGAATTCACGGCCGACGCCCCGGCGGATCTCCCGCAGGGCGTCGTCCAGGTCCAGGGCCGGCCGCCACGGTCGCGGGCTGAGCAGGGCGGCCAGGGTGTCGGTCAGGCGGATCAGGCGGGCACCGAGGGGAATGGTTTCCCCGGCCAGCCCATCGGGATACCCGCTGCCGTCATAGTTCTCGTGGTGATGCAGGACGAGCTGCCGCACCTTCGGCTCCGGAACCAGGGGTTCGAGGATCTCCAGGCCGGCCTGGACGTGCTTCTGGACGAAGGCCGTTTCCGCGTCGCTCAGCGGTCCCGGCCGGTTCAGCAGCTGCGGCGGCACGACGCTCATCCCCACGTCGTAGAACCGCAGGGTGAAGGCCAGGTGGTGGAGGTCCTCCTCCGCCAGCATGATCCGGCGGCCGGCGGCCAGGCAGATCTCCCGGCAGACATCCAGCACGCTCTCGCGGGGCAGATGCCCCACCGGCGTCACGGTGCGCAGGGATTCGCGCACGATCTCGAAGCGGCGGGCCCGGCCGTACAGATCCCGGCATCCTTCCAGCATGGTCGCCAGGTGCGGGGCCAGGGCCTCCAGCAGCAACCGGTCGTCCTCGTCCAGGGGCTTTCCGTCGTGGCGGTTGTTCACCGCCAGGACGCCGGTCACCGATCCGTCGCTCTTCAGGGGCACGCACAACAGGGATGGCGTGGCGTAGCGGAAGGTGTCGTTCTCACCGGCGAAGGCGGGATCGGCGGACACGTCGCTGACCAGCAGGGTGCGGCCGGAGGCCCACACCCGGCCCGCGACCCCCACGCCCCGCCGGATGCGGGTGCCCTGGACAACGGCCTCGGGCAGGCCGATGGCCGCGCGGATCTCCAGCTTGTCACCGTCCCCGTCAGGGATCATCAGCGACACCGTGCGCACGGCCAGGCTCTCGGCCACCCAGTGCATGA
This sequence comes from Candidatus Krumholzibacteriia bacterium, assembly GCA_027056825.1. GTDB lineage: Bacteria > Krumholzibacteriota > Krumholzibacteriia > LZORAL124-64-63 > LZORAL124-64-63 > JAHJTW01. The sequence continues at coordinate 5,084 of JALUJS010000031.1, forward strand.
GCCGCTGGATGAACTCTCCCGGCTCCACGGCCAGGCGCAGTCCCTGCTCGGGTACCGCGGTCTGGTGAACCCGCGGACGCCGCGGCAGCAGCACCGTGAAACGGGCGCCGTGCGGCTTGATGTTCTCGGCCCAGATCCGCCCGTCGTGATGCGAGACGATGTCGTGGCAGATGGCCAGGCCCAGCCCCTGCCCGTTGTGCTCGCGCGTCGGGGAGCTGTCCACCTGGTAGAAGCGCTCGAAGATCATCCCCAGCTCGGGCTCGGGGATGCCGATGCCGGTGTCCTCCACGGTGATGCGCACGGCCGTGCCGGTCTCCGCCAGGGTGATCGTGACCCGCCCGCCGTCGTGATTGAACTTGAAGGCGTTGCTGACGAGCTTGCCCAGGAGCTGGTTCAGCAGGGCCGCGTCCGCGGGCAGGGTGATGCGGTCGGCGTCGGCCCGCACCTCCAGGGTGATGTTCCGCTCCCGCGCCCGTGAACGCCAGCTGTCCTCCAGGTGCCTGACCATGGACACCAGGTCGGTCTCCTCGCAGGCCAGCTCCGGACGACCGCCGTCCATCTCGTTGATCTCGAGGATGTCGTCGATGATACCGGTCAGCTTGACGCTCTCGTTGTGGATCACCTGCAGGAACTCGCGCCGTTCGCCGTCGCTCATCTCCTCCATCCGCGCCTGGAGCAGCTCGGTGTAGGCCGAGATCGAGGTCAGGGGAGTGCGCAGCTCGTGGCTTACGTTGGCCACGAAGTTGGCCTTCATCTCCGCCAGGCTGCCCAGCTTGTCCGAGGCCCGGGCCAGCTCGGCGTTGTTGCGGGCCAGGCG
>JALUJS010000032.1 GCA_027056825.1 Candidatus Krumholzibacteriia bacterium
CGGCGGTCCCGGCCCGCTGGGGTCCTGCCCCTGCCGCGGCCCCTGGCCATTCCCGGCCTGCCCGGCGCGGTGGGTGTCAGCGAGGAGATGGTCAGGCTCGGGCGTACGGTGGCGGACGTGGCGGCCAGCAGGGCCAACGTCCTGCTGCGGGGCGAGAGCGGCACCGGCAAGGAAATCGTGGCGGCTGCCATCCATGCCGCCAGCGCCCGCGGCGGCGGACCTTTCGTGGGGCAGAACTGCGCCGCCCTGCCGGAAACCCTGTTCGAAAGCGAGCTGTTCGGCCACCGGGCCGGGGCCTTCACCGGGGCGCGCAGCGACAAGACGGGCCTGCTGGCCGCGGCCGACGGGGGCACCTTCTTCCTGGACGAGATCGGCGATATGCCGTTGGCCTTGCAGATAAAACTGCTGCGCGTGATGCAGGAGCGGCGCATCCGTCGCATCGGGGATTTGACCGACCGGCCGGTGGATATCCGCTTCATCGCCGCCAGCCACAAGGACCTGCTGACCGAGATCGAGAACGGCCGTTTCCGGCTGGATCTCTACTACCGCCTGAAGGTGGTCAGCCTGGAGATTCCGCCCCTGCGGCAGCGGCCCGAGGATATCCCCCACCTGCTGGCGTTCTTCCTGCGCCGGGCCGGACGCCGGCCCCAGGACATGGGGATCACCGAGGAGGCCCTGGCCGCCCTGCAGTCGTGGCGCTGGCCGGGCAACGTGCGGGAACTGGAGAACGAGGTCCAGCGGTTCCTGGCCCTGTACCCGGGGCTGGAGGTGATCCGGGCCGCGAACCTTTCGCCGGAGATCCGCGCCCCCGGTTCGGGGGAGATCCGGGCCGAGGACCTCGGCATCCTGCGCGGCTTGCCCCAGGCCTGCGCCATGCTGGAGCAGTACCTGATCCGCAAGGCGTTGGCGGTGACCGGGGGACGCAAGGCCCGGGCGGCGCGCCGGCTGGGCCTGTCCCGTCAGGGGCTGTACAAGAAGATCGCCCGCTACGGCATGGGTGATCTCATCGGGGACGGCGAACGGGCCAGCGCCTGAAACCGCACCCCCTGCCGCGGCTCCGGGCCGGGGCCGGCGGTGGACATCCCCGGCCGCGGGCGTTACTGTGCCGGGCATGATGGAGCTTGCCGCCGACAGGAGGTCCCTGCGACCTGCGTTGACCGTGAACCTCGCCCTGCTGGGCGGGCTGATGCTCACCAGCGCCATGCCGCCTTTTCCGCCCACGGTGGTGCCGGCGGTCCTGGGCCTGGTGCTGCTGGTCGAGGCCATGCGCCGCAGCGAGCGGCCCGGTCGCACCGCGTGGATCTTCGGTCTGGCCCACCAGACGACCGTGCTGCACTGGCTGTTTTTCCTGGATCCGGCCAAGAGCATTCCCAGCCGGGCCCTGGTGCCGGTGCAGGCCATTGCCGCCATCGTCTACGTCTCCCTCTTTTATCTCGCCCTGGGCCGGGCCTTCGGCCTGATCCGCCGGCGCCTGGGCGTGGGGGTGGCGGTGGGCGTTTTCCCGCTGTTGTGGTACGCCATGGAAGCCCTGCGCGGGGTGGGGGAACTGGGCTTTCCCTGGTGCCTGTCCGGGTGCGCCCTGGCCGGCGGCCCCGCCGCTTACCTCTACCGCGCCGCGGGCGAGGGGGGCGCCGGGCTGGCACTGGCCCTTGTCG
>JALUJS010000033.1 GCA_027056825.1 Candidatus Krumholzibacteriia bacterium
ATCATGACCTCTTCCACCAGGATCCCGGGGATCATCAGGCGGCGGCCGCAGGCGGCGCGCCCCGCTCTCCCCTCGCCGACCGCATGCGTCCGGCCAGCCTCGACGAGATGGTCGGCCAGCAGGAGATCATCGGCCCCGGCGGTCCGCTGCGCTCGTTGATCACCGGCGGCGTGCTGCCCTCGCTGTTGCTGTGGGGTCCGCCCGGTTGCGGCAAGACCACCCTGGCGCGCCTGGTGGCCCGCCACGCGGACGCCGCCTTCATGGAATTCAGCGCGGTGTCGGTAGGTTCCCGGGAGTTGAAGGCCGTCATGGCCGAGGCCGCCAGGCTCAAGCAGGCCACCGGCCGGCGCACGATCCTGTTCCTCGACGAGATCCACCGCTTCAACAAGGCCCAGCAGGACGCCCTGCTGCCCTGGGTCGAACGCGGCGACGTGATCCTCATCGGTGCAACCACCGAGAATCCCTCCTTCGAGATCAACAGCGCCCTGATCTCCCGCACGCGGCTGTTCATCCTCAAGCCCCTGGAAACCGGTGACATCGCCGTCCTGCTGCGCAGGGCGCTGGCCGCGCCGGAAGGTCTGGGCGGCGCCGTCACCCTGACCGACGAGGCCATCGAGGCCCTGGCGCTGATGAGCGAGGGCGACGCCCGCGGAGCCCTGGGCCTGCTGGAGACCGTCGCCATGGTGGCCGCCGCGGACGAGCCGTCCGGGGTGCCGCCGCCGGTCGTGGACCTCCGGCGCGTGGAGACCATCATCGCCTCCCGCGCCCCGCGCTACGACAAGGCCGGCGAGGAGCACTTCAACCTCATCAGCGCCCTGCACAAGAGCCTGCGCAACAGCGACGTCCAGGCCGGCCTGTACTGGCTGGGCCGCATGCTCGAGGGCGGCGAGACGCCGCTGTATATCGCCCGCCGGCTGGTGCGCTTCGCAAGCGAGGATGTGGGGCTGGCCGACCCCCAGGCCCTGGTCCAGGCCCTCGCCGCGCGGGACGCCGTGCACTTCCTGGGCCGCCCCGAGGGGGACCTGGCCCTGGCCCAGGCCGTGGTCTACCTGGCCCTTTGTCCCAAGAGCAACGCCCTTTACACCGCGCACAAAGCTGTTGTGAAGGAGGTCGCGCGGGGGGACAATCCCCCCGTGCCCGCGCAGTTGCGCAACGCCCCCACCCGGCTCATGAAGCAGGCCGGGTACGGCAAGGGGTATGTCTACGCCCACGACACCACCGCGGGCATCGCCGCCATGTCCTGCCTGCCCGACAGCCTGGCCGACCGCGTCTTCTACCGGCCCGGCAAACGGGGCTTCGAGGCGGAACTGGCCGCCCGCCTGGAGAAGATCCGCCGCTGGCACGAGCGCCACCGGCAACAGGGAGACGGTCCCTCCGCGGACCGGGACCCGGAAGGAGAATCATGAAGCGAATCGGAGTGTTGACCGGCGGCGGCGACGCGGCCGGCATGAACCCCGCCCTGCGGGCGGTGGTGCGTACGGCCAGCCAGGAGGGCGTCGAGGTGATCGGCATCCTCAAGGGTTGGCGGGGCCTGGCCGAGGGCACATGGGAGACCCTGACTCCATCGTCGGTCTCGGGCATCCTGGCCCGTGGCGGCACCATCCTGCGAACCTTCCGCTACCCGGAGTTCGCCACCGACGAGGGGACGAAACCGGTGGCCCGCACCCTGAAGAAGCTCAAGCTCGATGGGCTGGTCGTCATCGGCGGCGACGGGAGCTTCCGCGGGGCCCGGAAGCTGGAAGCCGAGTTCGGGCTGCCGGTCATCGGGATTCCCGCGACCATCGACAACGACATCCCCGGCACGGACATCTCCATCGGCTTCGACACCGCCCTGAACATCGCCATCGACGCGGTGGACAAGGTGCGCGACACGGCCACAAGCCACGGGCGCATCTTCGTGATCGAGGTCATGGGGCGCGAGTACGGGCTGCTGGCCGCCCAGGTGGCCATCGCCACCGGGGCCGAGGAAGCCCTGCTGCCGGAGGTCCCCTTCAACCTGGACGACCTGGCCCGGCGCATCGTCCAGGGCTACGACCGGGGCAAGCAGCACGCCATCATCATCGTGGCCGAGGGCGCGGCCAAGGCCTCGTACGTGACCTTCGAGATCAAGGAGCGCATCCAGCGCGGGGTGCGCATGGTCGTGCTCGGCCATATCCAGCGGGGCGGGTCCCCCTCGGGGTACGACCGCATCCTGGCCTCACGCCTGGGACACCACGCCACCAGGCTGCTGCTGGAAGGCAAGCACGACGTGATGGTGGGCCTGGTCGCCAACAAGATCAAGACCTCCAGCCTGGAGAAGAACACCAGGATCTCGGCCAAGGCCGTTCTGCGGGACGCCCGCCTGATGGAAACCCTGGTCTAATCCCGGCAACAACCCCTAAAAAAAAAGGCGGAGCCCGACGGGCTCCGCCTTTGCGTCGTGCGGCGGGTCAGGGAGTACCCTGGACGAAACTGTTGGCGAACTTGAACCAGTTGATCTGCATGGTGCCGATCACGTGGCCCAGGCCCGGGTGCTCCACCTTGCGCTCGCTGTACTTGTCGTTCAGCGAGACGATGGAGAACGACCCCACCAGGGGGTAGTCCTGGTCCTTCATCAGGTGCAGCATCCAGTCGGCGCCCTTGTCCAGGTTGACGATCTGCAGGGAGGCGTTGGGGAACACCGCGTACCAGGCGTAGTCCTCGGGGCCGGGATTGGCGGCCTTGTCCTCGGGCAGGTTGTGCTTGGGAACGTAGACGAAGGTCTCGATGCCCGACTGCACGGCCTTCAGCTCGTCGCCCTCATTCTCGGGCAGATACACCGAGCGGGCTTCCTTGATGGCGCTGGTCTTCCAGCCCAGGTCGGGCAGGGGGGCGCCGGGAGTCTCCAGATCGACCTGGCCGCTGCGCAGCAGCTTGGGCAGCACGTAACCCACGGGATCGGGGATGCTGTCCCGCTCGATGACGCCGTTGCGCTTGATGCGCTTGAGGACCAGGTGGGTCGGCTGCGGCGAGAAGGCCTTGCGGACGCCCAGCAAAGCGCCGGCAAGACCCTGGTAGATGTTCTCCATGTCCTGGCCGACCAGGAATTCAAGCAGGTTGCCGTCGCGGATCATGGCCACGTCGCCCCGGACGTATTCGAACTCGGGGCAGTCGATCTCGAACAGGAAGTTCGCGCTCAGCGTATCCCCCTTGATGACCCGGCTCAGGGAGCTGTAGACGTAGGGGTCGACCTCTTCCTTCCCCCCGCAGCCGACCAAACCGATGAGGGTCACGGCCGCCAGGGCCAGCAGAAGGGCGGACGAAGCGCGACGCGCCGAATAAACACCGAACATGAACCAACCTCCCTGAGGGTCTGCATTGAGCCTTGCCGGTGGGATGCAAGGAGTTCCTCCCGCCGCACACGGAAACGGATCCTATGGGCCCCGGCGGGGATCGTCAACCAAAGCTTGGTTTAACCCGCCTGATTCCTGAAGGAGCTGCTGCGGGTTAAGCCCCATGAAAGTGGGGCATCGGGCGGAAAAATGCAAGTCGAGGGTCGGGGAATATCCGTGCCTGCGGGTTCGTCACGGGCCGGGCAGCCTCCCCACCGCTTCCAGGACCTCCTGCTGGGTGCGCAACCCTCCCTCCCACAGGGCGACGAAGATGTCCCAGTGGGCAGGCAACAACACCCCTGCGGCGGCGAAATGGCGGGAAAACATGGCCCGTCGCCCGGTGCGATCGAATCCCGGCAGGCCTTGGGCCTCGAGCCGGCCGTCCACGGTGACGGCCCATGCCTCCTGGAAGCCCTCGGCCAGCGGCGCCGGCACCAGGGCGGGGTCCACCCTGCCGGTGAGCACATCGTGGGCGAACAGGAAGTGGTGATGCAGGTAGCGCTCGGCTGCAATGGGTGAGAAATCACCCGGGGCCGGCGGCGCAGCACCCCGCCCGGAGGCCCGGTATTCCCATATTTCCGGGGCCAGCCCCATCAGGGGCGGCCGCTCGGCCCCACGCAGGAAGGCGGTGTCGCTGCAATAGAACACCAACACCCGCTTGCCGGCGTTCTCGGGATCCCGGGTTCCGAACCAGGGGGCGGCCTCCCGGGCGCGGTCGTCCACGCAGACCAGGACCTCGGGCACGGGCCAAGCGTCGGCCACCGCGGCCAGGGCCGCGGTGGCCGCCTCGCGGAGCAGCACGGCGAGTCCCTCGGCAAGACCCGTCACCCGTACCTCCGGCCCGCGGTCGCTCACCCCTGGTCCCCCGCCTCGAAGGTGCCGCCTCCGACCGGCCGCAGGGAGGCCGTGAAGTGGCGCAGGGCCGACGGCTGCCAGGTGATCTCCAGGCCGCGCCAGTTTCTTCCCTTGCGCATCACCGCGGCGCAGACCTCTGCCACGTAGTCCAACTGCGTATGGGTGTAGACGCGGCGCGGAACCGCAAGGCGCACCAGTTCCATGGCCGGGTGAACCATCTGCCCCGTATCGGGATCCTTGTGGTCGAACATCAGGCTGCCGATCTCCACCGCCCGCACCCCGCCCTCGAGGTACAGGGCGGCGGTGAAGACCTGGGCCGGAAACTGCTCCCGCGGCAGGTGCGGCAGGGCGGCCAGGGCGTCCACGTAGATGGCGTGGCCGCCTGCGGGCCGCAGGTAGGGAACCTCGAGTTCGTCCAGCCGCCGCCCCAGCCGGGCCACCTGACCGATGCGGTACGCCAGGTAATCCGGATCCATGACCTCGCGCAGCCCCTGGGCCATGGCCGCCAGGTCCCGGCCAGCCAGCCCCCCGTAGGTGGGAAAGCCCTCCCGCAGGATCAGCAGGTTGGTCAGGTCCCGGGCCCACTCGTCGTCATTCAGGCAGACGAAACCCCCGATGTTCACCAAGGCGTCCTTCTTGGCGCTCATGGTGCAGCCGTCGGCGCAGGAGAACATCTCGCGGCAGATATCCTCGATGCCGCGGCCGGACCAGCCCTCCTCCCGCTGCTGGATGAACCAGGCGTTCTCGGCGAAGCGGCAGGCGTCGAAGATCAGCGGCACATCCATCTCGCGGCAGAAGGCCGAGACCTCGCGGATGTTCGCCATGGACACGGGCTGGCCGCCGCCGCTGTTGTTGGTGATGGTCAGCATCACCACCGGGATCCTCTCGCGGCCGTACTTCGTGAAAGCGTCGCGCAGCTTGTCCAGGGACATGTCGCCCTTGAAAGGCGCCTCGAGGTGCGGGTCCAGTCCCGCGTCGGCGACGCAGTCCAGGGCGATGGCGCCCAGGTGCTCCACGTTGGCCCGGGTGGTGTCGAAGTGGATATTGCTGGGCACCACGTCGCCCGCCTTCACGCGGGTGGCGAAGAGCAGGCCCTCGGCCGCCCGGCCCTGGTGCGTGGGAATCACGTGCCGGTAGCCGAAGATCTCCTTCACGACACCCTCGAATTCCGCGAAGGACCGGCTCTGGGCGTAGGCCTCGTCGCCCCGCATCAGGGCGGCCCACTGCAGATCGCTCATGGCGCTGGTGCCGCTGTCGGTCAGCAGGTCGATGTAGATGGATGCGGAGGGGATCTTGAACACGTTGTAGCCGGCGGTTTCCAGCAGACGCGCCCGCTCGGGGCGGCTGACACGGCGGATCCTCTCCACCACCTTGATGCGGTAGGGCTCGAAAGGCAGGTCCATGGGTTCCTCCCGGTGGTGATTGCGCGGACGGCAGGGCCTGGTCAAACTTAACCGCCGCACCGGAAGCGAACAAGGAGGTTCATCCGGTGAATCGGCACCGGGGGATCAGTCCCCGGCCAGGGGTGACCGCTCGGTGTAGAGGACCAGCAGGGACTCCCCGACGCGGCTCCACTGCTGGTAGTGGCGGCCGGGATGCTCGCTGCCGCGGCAGAGGTCCATGGCCGCCCGGGCCCACAGGCCGGGCGTGTGGTCCGCGCGGTTCAGCAG
>JALUJS010000034.1:0-2668 GCA_027056825.1 Candidatus Krumholzibacteriia bacterium
ACCAGCAGGCTGAACCCCTCCACCGGCCAGTCGGGCAGATCGTCCCCGGGAAAATCCGGGTCCAGGATCTCATCCGCCCGCACCCGCTCTCCGGCCCCGCGCGCCAGGGTCAGATGGGGCCGCGGCCGGCGCCGGTCGCCGGGGTGGTCCGGCCACAGCGCGTCCACGGACGAGCCGATCCTTACCGCCAGCGACGTCAACGCGCCGGCGTCCGCCAGTTGCAGGAACAGGACCCGCAGCGCCCCGCGCGCCGGAAACTGGCCCGCGGTGCCCAGCTTCAGGGTAAAAGCCGCTTCCTCGCGGGACCACAACAGGGCGCGCACCAGGTCGTTGCGGCGTTCGTCAGGCCAGCGGCCGAGGAAGCGCAGGGTCACGTGCCAGTTGCGCGGAGGGGTCCAGCGCAGCCGCCGGTCCCGGCCGCGGGCGTCAAGCCGGGATGACAGCTCACAGCGCAGCTGTTCCGGCAGCATGACACCGAGAAACCGGTTCACGGTTGCACTTCCCAGGCGCAGGATACGTCCCAGGGCCCGCGTTCCGGACCCCATTCCAGCAACCGGCGCAGGGAATCCAGGGCCGCCGCCACCGTCAGCAGGCGATTACGGCGCCGGTCCGCAGGGAAGCGGTAAACGTGGGACCAGACGCGGGCACCGCCTGCACCTTCCGCGGCCACCGCCATCCACGTTGTGCCCACGGGCTTGTCCGGGGTGCCCCCGCCAGGGCCGGAGATTCCGCTGACAGCCACCGCCAGGCTGCAGTCCAGACGCTGTCGACAGCCCTCGGCCATGGCGCGGACCACCGGTTCACTGACCGCGCCCGCGGCGGCCAGGATATCGGCCGGCACGCCCAGCAGCCGGTTCTTCACCTGGTCCGCGTAGGCCAGGATGCCTCCACGGAAAAAGCCCGAGGAACCGCCGTGGGCGGTCAGCGCTCCGCCGAGCAGGCCGGCGGTGCAGGACTCGGCGGTGCCGCAGGTCACTCCCTGGGCCAGCATAAGGTCCTGGACCACCTGCGGCAGGTCCCGTTCGTCCCTGCTGAAAACCACCTCGCCCAGGGCCAGGTCCAGTTCCGCGGGCACCGGCGCCGGGATATCCTGTCCATCCTGTCCGCGCACCCGGACATCCACGCCCCAGTCCGTCACCCACCAGGACCACACCAACTCCGGATGGGACTCGGCCAACGGCCGGCACCGGCGCACCACATCCAACTCGGTCACCTGGGCGCATCGCCGCACGAGGGTTCCTGACACCGGTGGCAGCGCGCCCCGGCCGCGAAGCTCGTCCACCACCCCCGGCAACAGCCCCTCGACCTCGGCGGGAAACCCCGGCAGCAGGACCAGCCAGCGCTGCCGCAGCCGGCCGACCAGACCGGGTGCCGAGCCCACCGGATTGGGCACCGGGACCATCCCCTCCGGAACCTGTCCCTGGCGCAGGACCTCGGGCCGGGGCTCCCGGCCCAGGTTCCGGAACCGCGCACGCACCAGTTCCAGGGCCCGGGGCTCGTCCACGAGAGCCACGCCCGCCCAGGCCGCCACCCCCTGGCGCGTCACGTCATCGGGGGTCGAGCCCAGCCCGCCGGTGAGGACCACCAGGTCACCCGGCCGGGTCCGCTGCAGGGCCTGTCCGATATCCTCCAGGCGGTCGGGCACAGCCTGGACCAGCCGAGCCGCCAGACCGTGGCCGCCCAGCGCGCGCTGGAGACGGCGGCTGTTGGTGTCCACGGTGCGACCCTCGAGCAGCTCATCCCCCACGGCGATGATGCAGATTCCCCCGGCCGCTTCCATCAGAGGCCCAGCCCCAGTCCGGTCAGCAACAGCAGGGTCAGGTGCGTGGCCAGGCAGGCCTGCGCGCCCGCCCCGATGTCGTCGGCCATGATGCCCAGACCGCCGCCGCCGCCCAGGTGTTCCAGGCGGCGCACGCCCAGGGGTTTGAGGATATCGAAGAAACGGAACCAAAAGAATCCGATGACGAAACCCCAGGGTACGCTCACCACGCCCAGAAAGGTCACCAGCATGCCTGCGATCTCGTCGATGACGACCAGGGAGGGGTCCTCGCCGTGGATGCGTTCCAGCGCGCCGGCCACGGGGATCCCCACCGCGGTGACCACGACCAGCAACGCCAGGGTCACCCACCAGGGAATGGGCCCGGCCGCGGTCCAGACCAGCCACCACACGACGGTGAAGGCGAAGCTGGCCACCGTCGCCGGCGCGAAGGGCGCGAAGCCGGTGCCGAAGAAAGTGCCCAGCGCATAGAGCAGGGGACGGGGCATGATCGTCCTTTCGGGTTCCGGGAACGGGAAAGCCCCCGGCCGGTTGCCGGGGGCTGAATCATAGCAAGGGATCCGGGCCGATGCCCCGAAAAAATCAGTTGTGCCTTTAAGAATGTGTCCGGTCCTGGGCTTGCCTGGGACCGGACATGAGCACTTCCCAAAGCATCTCCAGGAACTGGTCCCCTCCCCACTGTCCTAACCCCAAGTGCTTGTACCACAAGCACCAGGACGGGCCCTGGCCATTCAAACGCATCGGCTTCTTTCGGCGTCTTACCGCCCCCCACCGTATCCAACGGTTTACATGTAAAGCCTGCGGACGCTCCTTCTCCACCCAGACCTTCTCCCAAACCTACTGGCAGAAACGCCCCGATCTCGCTGCCCGCATCTTCATGAAAACCCTCGG
>JALUJS010000034.1:2678-5859 GCA_027056825.1 Candidatus Krumholzibacteriia bacterium
CTCCCTCCACCGTTGACCGCCATATCTCACGCCTCGGCCGACACTGTCTGCTTTTCCACTGGAAACAGATGGAGACAGCTCCCCCCGCAGAGGTGATCGTCGTTGACGGGTTCGAGTCCTTCGAATACAGCCAGTACTTTCCCATGCACCACCATGTGGCCGTTGAAAAAGGCACGGACTTCTTCATCTACTTCACCGACAGTCCGTTACGCAGGAAGGGCCGGATGACCGATCACCAGAAGAAACGAAGAGCGGAACTGGAGCGTCAGTTGGGCCGACCGGATCCCAAGGCGATAGAAAAGGATATGCGGGAGTTGCTCCAAGTCGTTCTGGGTGACCTGGACAAGGCGGTTGTGCACAGCGATGACCATCCGGCGTATGTGCGGGCGATCCGGAAACTGAAGCAACAGATCCGCCATATCATCACCCCCGGCCGCGCCCATCGGGATCAGCATAACGAATTGTGGGAAGTAAACTTGCTGGATCTGCTGATCCGGCATTGCAGCGGGAATCACAAGCGGGAAACCATTGCATGGTCGAAGCGGCGGCAATCGAGCGCCGAGCGGTTGGCGATTCTGCTGGTGTGGCGGAACTACATGAAGGGAAGGCGGGAGAAAGAGCGGGGCAGCCCCACCCCGGCGATGGAGCGGGGCATGCAGGGACGGCCCTTGGCTGTCGGGGACGTGTTGTCGGAAAGGCTGTTCCGCAGCCATATCGACCTTCCGCCGAAATGGGCGGAGTACTACGACGGAGCGGTCCAGACCCCGGCTTTGGGCAGGAACCGGAGGCATGAGTTGACGATGGCGTACTGAAATGGGAACAGGCCGGAAGTGAATCCGGCCTGCAGAGGGATAAACACAATTTCGGAGGCACAACCAAAAGGTCAGGTCGTTTGCAGCTGTCTGAGGATCTGCTTGGCCACGCACTTGAGGGTGTCGAACACGCCGACGCCCTTGACGGCGATGCCCTCGAAATGCTCGTAGCCCTCCGGGTTCAGTTCCTCGACGAGCTCGGATACGGGAATAGCGTCGGGCACGTCCCGCTTGTTCCACTGCATCACGAAGGGGATCTGGTCCAGGCTCAAGTCGTATTCCTTGAGATTGTCGTGCAGGTTGTACAGGGCCTCGATGTTGGCGTCGAAGCGGGCCTCGCTGCTGTCGGCCACGAACACGATGCCGTCCACCCCGCGCAGGATAAGTTTGCGGCTGGCGTTGTAGTAGACCTGCCCCGGCACCGTGTAGAGGTGGAAGCGCGTCTTGAAACCCTTGACCTCGCCCAGCTCCAGGGGCAGGAAGTCGAAGAACAGGGTCCGGTCCATCTCCGTGGCGAGGGTCACCAGCTTGCCCTTGGTCTCGGGCGCCAGCTTCTCGTACACGTACTGGATGTTCGTGGTCTTGCCGCCCAGGCCGGGACCGTAGTACACGACCTTGCAGTTGATCTCACGCGATGAGTAGTTGATCAGCGACACGGCGTTTCCCCTTTGGATTGCCGGAACCGGGAGCCGGAGCCCCCTGCTTTCAGTCAGCGAACAGGCTGTCGATCTCGGCCTCCACTTCGCGGGTGAAGGTCTCGTCGAAGGTGTCGTATTCCTCGTTGCGGTACTCCAGCTTGTCGTAAAGGCCCTCGATGATCTTGTCGAGCTCGGCCACGGCGTGGCGCACGCGCAGGCGCACCAGCCCGAGGGTCGTGCTCTTGTCGAACAGGACGACCAGGACCACGCCCTTGGCGATCTTGCCCAGGAACATGCTGTCCTTGGCACCCTGGTGGTAGAGGGTGCTGAAATCCTTCTCCCCGATGAGCCGGGCCAGCTGGTAGTTGGCCTCGAAATCCGCGGCGCACAGGGAAGCGAAGCTGGTCAGGTCGAACCCCACGTCCGGACCGCAATGGCTCACGAGCTGGCCCGTGCGGTCGATGAGCATGACGTTGCCGGCCTTGCTGCTCTTGCGCAGGTCCTCCAGCACATTGTTGATGGCCCAGAAGTCTTCTTCGAAGATGGCCCACTCGGCTCTGACCATGGATACCCACTCCAATGGCGCGCGGCGCGCCCCTGTTCCGCGGATTGGCTGTGACGTCAGGGGTATCGGCGGCGGACGCGGCGGCTTGAACGATAAAATATTCCGCCGGATGCGGGCCTCAGAAGGAGCGACGGAACTGGTAGGCCCGCTGCAGGGTCACCTCGTCGGTGTAGGCCAGGGATCCCCCCACGGGAATGCCCGTGGCCAGCCGGGTCAGATGCAGGTCGCGGTTCCCGCAGAGCTGCTGGATGTACAGGGCCGTGGTTTCCCCCTCCACGCTGGCATCCAGGGCGATGATCACCTCCCGGACGCCGTCCTCCTCCAAGCGGCGCTCCAGGCGGTCGAAAGGCAGGTCCCGGGCGCGCACCCCGTCCAGGGGGGACAGCAGACGGCCCAAAACGAAGTAGCGGCCGCCGAAGAAGCCCCCCTTCTCGAACGGCAGGATGTCCACGGGGCTCGAGACGATACACAGCAACCCGGGGTCGCGCCGGGGCGAGGTGCAGATGCGGCAGGGATCATCCTCGGTGATGGCCCCGCAGCGCGAGCAGTGCCGCACCTGGCCCACGGCCGTGGTGATGGCCGCGATCAGTTCCTCCGCGGTCCCGCCCCCGTCGATCAGGTGCAGGGCGATGCGCGTGGCCGACTTGCGGCCCAGGCCGGGCAGCCGGCCGAGGCTGCGCACCAGGTTCTCCAAGGCGGGCGACTGGAACTCGCCGCCGTCGTTGGCCGGACCCGTCACGCCGCGTCCTATCCCATGCCCGGCAGGTTCAAGCCGGGAATGTTCATGCCGCCGGTGACCTCGCCCATCTGCTCGGCCATCATCTCGTCCACCTTGCGGACGCCCTCGTTGACCGCCGCGACGACGAGGTCCTGCAGGAACTCGATGTCGTCCGGGTCCATGGCCTCGGGGGCGATTGTGATGGACTTGAGGTTGTGCTTGCCGTCCATGACGACCTTGACCTGGCCGCCGGCCACCTCGGCCTCCACTTCCTTCTTCGCCAGCTCCTCCTGGGCCTTGGCCATCTTGGCCTGCATCTGCTGGGCCTGTTTCATGAGCATGCGGATATCCATGATGTTTCTCCCGGCCCCAACGGGCCTCGTGTCCCTTGCGGCCGCTTTCAGTCGGCCTTGTCTTCCCACTTGTCGCGCTCGCCCTCGGGCAGCGG
>JALUJS010000035.1 GCA_027056825.1 Candidatus Krumholzibacteriia bacterium
CATGACGCCACACAGTTCCCCGGCGCGGAGGGCCTGGGCGATCACACCGCGGGTCTGACCCACTACACCAACGGCAGCACCTTCACCTGCAACCAGTGCCACACCATTCACGGCGCCACGGCGCAGACCACCAACCCGCCCGGTCTGACCAACCCCATCCTGCTGGCCGACAACCAGACGGGCGCGGCCTACGGGGACTTCTGCATCTCCTGCCACAACGGCACCGCTCCGGCGGCGGCCGCTGAGGGGACCGGAGGCGTGGCCGCCACGGACGTCTTCAACTACAGCGAGATCCTCAACGACGGCACCGAGGCCAAGCACCCGACCATGACCACCACCGGACCGACTCCCGTCGGCGGCTGCAACAAGTGCCATGACGTGCATGACCCCACCGCCACCGGGACGCTGCAGTACCTGTTGCAGGCGGACAACACCGATTCGCAATTCTGCGTTTCCTGCCACAGCGCCGGCGGTGCTCCGGCGGTTGGCGCCAACTCCCACTACCTGGGCGTACCCACGGACGTGAACATGAATTCCGGGCTGACACCGGCGTTGCCCTGGGCCAACCAGATCGACGAGGACGGGGTCGTGGGCGCGGACTATCCTTCGGCCACGGCCAACAGCCTGGTCTGTGAAACCTGTCACTCCGTCCACCGTCAGGGATACTCGGTAACCCCGAGCTATTTCCTGCGTGACAACAACAGCAACAACGAGATTTGCCAGGCCTGCCACACCGCCAACTAGCGTTGGGACGGGCCCGGCTGCATGTCTCGTAGGTCCGGACCCGGGGAAAGATCCCCGGGTCCGGCGCAATTGGCGGGTCATCCGGACGCTTCGGATCCAACCGGCCCGGATTTTCCCCGCCGGGGGTTTTTCGACAACTCACAGGAACGGCCTGTGATTAGCACCGGCCCGGGTGCTACAATCAGCGGGTGTCGGCCGATCGGCGGATGCTGGAGGGAAAGGGAGATCCGGGTTGAAGCGCATGGGGATCCTACAGGTTTGTGCGGTTATCCTGCTCCTGGTGCCCGGTTATCTTGTCCTGCCGGGCTGTGGATCCGCTCCCCCTTTTCAGGCGGGGCCGGTCTGGCCCGCCGCCCCCGAGCGGCCCGTGATCCGCTATGAGCGGTCCATCTACGGCAGCTTCGACCTGAAGCGGAGCTTCCTGGGCAAGTTCAAGGATTTCCTGTTCGGCCGTTCCCCCGACATGACCATCGGCAAGCCCTACGGGATCTGGCTGGACGGGGATTCCCGCCTGCTGGTCGTGGACACCGCGCGCAAGGGGATCCTGGTCCTGGACCTCGAGGGTGGTGCCCACCGTTTTATCGCCAAGTTGGGCCCCCACGGCTCCCTGGTCGAGCCCGTCAACGCCGTGACCGACGGGACGGGAAGAATCTACGTGGCCGACACGGGTCTGCGGAAGGTCGTGGTCCTGGACCGTGAAGGGACCTTCGAATCCTTCATCGGGGAAGGGCTGCTGCAGACCCCGGTCGGTATGGCCCTGGACGAGGACCGGGGCCGGCTCTATGTGGTGGATTCGGGCCTCGACATGGTGCGGATCTTCTCGCTTGCGGGGGAACCGCTGGGCGAATTCGGAGGGCCGGGGAACGCCCAGGGCAGTTTCTACCATCCCCTGGGGATCGCGCGCTCGGCGGGCGACACGCTTTACGTCGTGGATGCCTTCCACTTCGCGGTGCAGGCTTTCGACGCCGACGGCGGCTTCCTGTTCAGTTTCGGATCCGACAGCTCGGGCCTGGGGTCCTTGGCCCGTCCCCGCATGGCGGTCATGGATCCGGAAGGTCATCTGCTGGTCACCGACGCACTCAATCACAACGTCCAGGTCTTTACCCGAAGCGGTCGCCTGCTGCTGTCCTTCGGCTCCCAGGGGACGGGCCCGGGCCTGTTCCGTCTTCCGGCCGGGATCTGCCTGGGCGCCGGCAACCGCATCTACGTGGCCGATTCCATCAACCAGAGGATCCAGGTGTTCCGCTATCTCGGCTTCGGCCCAGGGAGGAATGAGTCATGAAAATCCGGGGCGCTGTCCTGCTCGGACTGATGATCCTGTCCACCGTCGCCGTGGCCGGGGTCAAGGACACCGTGCACAACTTCTCCAGCTCCGCCGCCAGTCCCAACGCCTTCTTCTGGGGCACAAGCCAGGTGTGCGTGTTCTGCCATGCCGTCCACAACGCGGACCCGTCCTCCCAGGCCCTGGGCAACCATGAGGTCAACCGCGGCCAGCTCTACACCATGTACACGTCCAACACCATGGACATGAACCAGACGGCCAGCCCCAACGAGGGATCCCTCATCTGCCTGTCCTGCCATGACGGGACGATCGCCGTCAACTCCCTCAACAACCTGCCTGGGCCCGAGGGGGCGGGAACCTACGGCACGCCCGGCGGGGCCGGGCTGGACGCCTCCGGCCGGTTGACTTCGGCCTCCCACGCCTTCGTGGGAACGGACCTGAGGGACGACCATCCGGTCGGCGTCCTCTACGACGCCACCCTGGACCCGAACTTCCACGCCAAGACCGGCAATTCGCAGCTGTACCCCGACAAGCTCCTGTCCGAGGGGATCTACGTGGAGTGCACCTCCTGTCACAATCCCCACGACAACACCTATTCGAATTTCCTGGTCGAGAGCAACAGCGGCTCCGCGCTCTGTCTGCGGTGCCACATCCAGTAGGGGTTGGTGGTGAAGGGAATCCTCCGCGGTCCGGGAGTCGTGATCATCCTGCTGCTGCTGGGTTCCCCGTCGTTCGCCCAACACCGGATGAAGGGGGAGTTGGGGGCTGATTTCGGCACCTTCGACTTCAGCAACGACGTGTCCACCTACAACGTGTCCCTGGCGGCGGACCGGGGCCTCTCCAACCAGTTCCTGACTCTGGATCTGTCCGGTCCGGTGGTCAACAACCGATTCGCCACCTACGGGGGCCTGTTCCGGCTGACCGGAACCCAGATCCGCTCGGTGAGCGACGGCAATGTCTACAACGATTACATCCCCCCGGAATTGACCGGCCACCAGTTCAACCTGTCCCTGTTCCCGGAGCGCAACTACGGGCTGCAGCTCTTCACCGGCAGCGCCCTGACCTATTCGGTGCGGTACGAGGCCAGCAACCGCTCCGAGGTTCAGATCGAGGATCCGGGCCTGGCCGTGGTCAGAAGATATGCGTCGGAGGTCTCTTCAACGGGAGCCAGGTGGCGCATGGCCACGGGCGAGAAGGTGGAATACAGCCTGGAGTACAAGGACAACACCAACACGGTGGACCGCCAGTACGACTTCGACGAGAACCGCAACATCTGGGTGGAATTCTCCACCATCAGTCCCGGTGTCGCTCCGTACTACAACATCCAGGTCGTCAACACGATCCAGGACCGCGACGTCGCCCTGTACATGGACCTGGCCTTCATCGACACCGTCCGGGCCGGCGCCAGGCTCGATATCGTGGTGGAAGAGGGAACCCGGGAACTGGATTTCGTCCCCGTCGGTCTGAACGCCTACCACCGGACGCTGTCCATCTCGTCCGACATGGTCTGGAAGATCTTCTTCAGCGATCCTCCAGGTTCCAAGGATATCGACCAGAACAACCGGATCACCACCGGCTCCTTCCGCGTCGGCAAGGATGAGGACCGGTTCCGGAGCGAAACCTATCTGGAGTTCAACGACGGCTACGAGCAGGTCCAGAACATGGACACCCAGTTGAACATGGTCACGAACCAGGCCAGCTACGACCTGTCGTCCCAGGTCGGCTTGCAGTCCATGACCACCTACTCCGCCAACGTCACGGACATCCATGACGTTTCCCACCAGGAGACCTCGAACCTCAGCCAGCTCACCACCGTGCGCATGATGAAGCCGGGGGGGATGGGCGCCTCGCTTTCACACAACTATTCCCACCTGGGGTCCAAGACCGACGCCTCGGACATCACCAGCACGAACAACATCTTCAACGGATTGCTCACGGTTCCCACCAGCTGGAACCAGCACCGGGTGGATGTACGCCTGGTCGCCAACCTCCTTTCCGATGACTCCGGCTACGCGAACGATCTCTATTCGGCTGAGGTCACCAACAGCCTGGAATTGCGCGCCGGCGGTTTCAAATGGCGGCCGCGGCACCAGCTCAAATCGACGCGGGCGGTCCAGCAGAACCCGGACGGCAAGACGACGGAACGGGAATCCCGACTGATGGTCGAGGGGGCCAGGCCGGACCTGGGGTTCCTGGGCGACTTGAGGCTCAAAGGGCAGTACGACTGGCGCAACCGGAAGGACGGCCGGGGGACGGACATCAAGAACCGCTACCTGTTGGAGGCCGGTCTGACCCGCAGGGTGGGGCGACGCCTGAAGCTGCAGGTCGTCGGAACCCTGGAGAACGAACTCTACGGTGGGGAGGCGAGCGGCGAGGGTGCCGACGAACCGGTGACCCGGCGCGAGGACCAGCACCGCAGATCCCTGCGCCTGGACTTCCAGGCCGAGCCCATGCAAGGCATGATTCTGGGTGCGAGTTCCATGTACATCACCATCAACGGCTCGCGTATCCGCAAGCTTTCACTTTCGCTCAACTGGAAGATCCCGCGGCTGGAAATTCCGGTCCGGTCCTATCTCATAAAGGAAAGGCGGGAGCTGGAGGGACTGCCGGCCCAGACCCTGCTGCAGGCCGAGACCAAGCTCAGCTACAACTTCCGGCAGATCCGGCTGGTGGCCAGCCACCGGATGATCAGCGAGACGCTCATCAGCGAGGACTATTCCTACCAGGAAGTCCGGGCCGTCGTCAGCCGCCGGTTCGATGTCTATTAGCCCGCATTATTCATGAAGGAGCGTAGCGAGGATGAGGAAACAGCGCGACAGGAAGGGGGCTCGCAAGGATTTGCGAGGGAGGCGTACCCGGTGCGGTACGTTGACCGAGCAAATCCGAGAACGCCTTTCCTGTCGCGCTGTTAACCATCCGCAGTAGCTCCTTCATGAATAATGCGGGTTAGACGGGTTTGGGAGGTGGCATGAAAGCGAGGATCAGCGCAGCCCTGACGGTCGCGGTGCTGCTGTCGGCCGGAGTTCCCGGTTTCGCCCAGCCCGTGTGGACGGGAGGGGACGGGGAGCCGCAGGTCGCCTTCGCGCGGGAGATCCGGTGTTGCGATCTCAAGCCTTCCCGGAGCCTCCTGGGCCGGATCGGCCGCTTCCTGGGAGGGGGCGACGAGGAGGAGCATCTGCACCGGCCCTGTGATGTCCTGGCCTTCGGGGATGTCCTCTATGTTACTTTCCAGGACAGGCCGGTCCTGATCGAGGCGGACCTGGACGGCGGCCGCTACCGGCAGTTCCGCTGCGAGGAACTGCCCCTGGTCTCTCCCATCGCCCTTTGTGCGGGAGCCGGAGGGGTCCTGGTGACCGACAGCGGAAACGGAGCTGTGTACAGGCTGGCCGACGGTCGCCTGCAACCTTTCATCACCGGACTGCAGCGGCCCACGGGGATCGCCTGCGGACCGGGCGATACGATCCTGGTGGTGGACACGGGCGCCCACGCCGTGAAGATCTTCGACGCCCGGGGCGTCCCGGTGGGCAGTTTCGGCGGGCGGGCCGAAGACGAGACGGGATTCAATTTCCCCACCTTCGCCGCCGCGGACGGGGATTTGTTCTGGATCAACGACACCCTCAATTTCCGGATCGTGGCCCTGTCCGGGGGGGTGCCGGCGCGGTATCTGGGCAGGGAAGGAGCGGTTCCGGGCGGCTTCGTGCGGGCCAAGGGCGTGGCGGTGGACGGACGCGGACGGGTATGGGTCGTCGACGCCATGCAGGACAATGTCCAGGTGTTCGGGCGGGACGGGAATCTGGAACTGGTCATCGGAAGTCGCGGCGGGGAGCCGGGGACGTTCTGGTCCCCCTGCGGGATCTGCATCGACGGTGATCGGGTCTACCTGGCGGACACCTTCAACGATCGCATCCAGGTCCTGCGCCTGTTGGGAGGAAAACCATGAAGCGGTGCAGCATGGTGATCGCTGCCGGAGCCTGCCTGGTTCTGGCCGGACTGGTTTCCCCGGCCGTTGCTGCGGCCGCCGGAAACAGGTCCTCGGTGGTCAATACCCTGCATAACCTTTCGGTAACGGGGCCCGGCGAGATCAAGGCCCAGACCGAAACGCGTATCTGCATCTTCTGTCACAGCAGCCACGGGGCTTCCCTGGACGGCCCCCTCTGGGGCCACGAGACCACCGATCCGGACAAGTTCCTGGTCTACGACCGGCCAACTCTCGCCGGCAGTCCCCGTCAGCCCAACGGGGCCACCAAGCTTTGCCTGTCCTGCCATGACGGAACCATCGCCGTGGGGGCCATACATGCCGTTCCCGGCGGCCTGGCCATGCAGGGAGTGGGCGGCCGGGGCGAGATCCCCGCAGGGCGCCGCAGCAACCTGGGCGTGGACCTGCGCGGCTCCCACCCGGTGTCCATCCCCTTCACCCAGAAGCAGGCGATGGTCAAGTCCTCCCTGCGCTGGCCGCCGCTGGACGTGGACGGCGAGGTGGGAACCGACACCGACGGGTTCGTGCAGTGCACCTCCTGCCACGATCCGCACGGCAGCCGCTCGGCCACGCTGCCGTTCTGGAGAAAAGAGACCTTCGGCCAGGTATGCAAGGTGTGCCATGTGTATTGAGCGCAAACGACATCTGTTGCCGGTCGCGGGATTTCTGACCCTCGCCTGGCTGGCCTGGCCGGTGGCGGTTTTCGCCCACGTGGACAGCCCGCTTCTGACCGACAGCTGCGGATCCTGCCATGTGGGCCACGGATTGACCGGGCAGCCCATGTTGGAGAAGTCGGAGGAGGATTTCTGTTACCAGTGCCACGGCTCGGATGACGAGCGGGCGCGGATGGTGGCGCAGGGGCGCCTTGTGCCCGACGCCAGGCTGCGGGACCTGCGCAGGGAGTTCGAGAAGCCCTACGCCCACCCCGTGTTGCGCGGCGGCGGCCACTCGTCCGACGAACGCCTGCCGCGCTACGCGGGGGCCAAGGCATCCCACGCCGAATGCGTCGACTGCCACAATCCCCACGACCGGGTGCTGCGGTCCAAGCAGACACCGGCCGGGGTGCCGGGATATTCCCTGTCCGGCCAGTACAGGGAACACGTCGCCCATGAGTACGAGATCTGTTTCAAGTGCCATTCGGACTTCGAATCCTCGGTAACGGGCGACGTCGGAGTCATGCGCGCCTTCGCAACCTCGGTCCGCTCCATGCATCCGGTGACCGTTCCGGCGACCGGAAGAAGGGTTCCTTCCCTTCCCGATCCATTCCCCAAGGGCGGGCTGATGCTCTGCTCGGACTGTCACCGCAGCGACGATCCCTCCGCTCCCGCGGGCCCCCACGGGTCCAACCACGAGTTCCTGTTGAGCGGGAACTACGACCGCGGAGTCTACACGGTGGAGAGTTCCTACAGCTTCGAATTCTGCTACGGGTGCCACGACCGGTTCCGGATCCTGGGGGACGAGTCCTTCCCCTACCACCGGCTGCACATCGAGGGGGACCTGGTCAGCGGGCGCAGGGGGACGTCCTGCTTCACCTGCCACGCCTCGCACGGATCACCGGACTATCCCCACCTGATCCGCTTCAATCCCGCGGCCGTCCAGCCGGCCGATGCGGGCGGCCCCGTCCGCTACGAGCAACTCGCCCCCGGCAGCGGAACCTGCGTCCTGAAGTGTCACGGCGTCAACCACGATCCGGGAGAGTACCCATGAGGTTTTCCCGCATGATCCCCGTTTCCGGCCTCGCGGCGCTGGTCGCGGCGGCCGTGGCGTTCTTTCCCGCCGCCGCGCCCTGTGCCCCGGAGTTCCTCTTCCTGGGCAGTATCCTGGAGGGGCCCTACGCCCCGACCGCGCTGGCGGTGACACGGGACCAGATCGCGACCCTGGAACCTTTCCTGGGCCAGATCGACCTCTACGGACCGGGAGGCGTGATCACGCAGCGGTTTCCGGTGTCGGACCAGGCGCGCGACCTGGAGGTGCTGGATACCGACCGTCTCGTGTTCATCGATCCCGGGAACGGAACGGTTTTGGGGGTGGACCGGCGCGATGGGCGGGTCAGTCCCTTCTTCGGCGGCGCGGTGCGGCCGGTCGGCTTGGCGGCGGCGGATGGCGTGCTCTACGTGCTGGATGGAGCCGGACCCGTCATCCATGTGGTCGACGGGGTGGGGCGTGCGCAGGAGGTCATTACCCTGGCCACGCCCGCGGACGGCGGCTTCGGTGGCCTTGGCGGTCTGGCCAGGAATCCCGTCACGGGCGGTTTCTTCCTGCTGGACCGGACGGGCGTGCGCATCCTGGCCTGCGACCCCCAGGGGAATTTTCTGGGTGCGTTCTGCAGCTTCGGGACCGGTTTCGGCCAGGTGTCCCGGGCCGGTGAAATCGCCTGTGACCGGGAAGGCTGGGTCTACATCTCGGACCGCTACCAGGGCACGGTGACGGTGTTCGGCCCGGACCTGCTGCCGGCGGGCGTCCTGCGTCCGGAAACGACGGATGAGGGTGTCCTCGACCTTCCGGCGGGTATGGCCATCGACGACACCGGGATCCTGCACGTGGCGTCCACCGAGGGTGCCGGCATCCTGATGTACCAGGTGGACAAGTCCGGCGCCGGGGCGCCGGATCTGAGGGCCCGGGCCCTGTCTGCGGAACCTGGGGATGACGGCGGAACCTGGCTGTTGTCCGCGACCATCGATGTTCCCGCAGCAGCGCAGGACCCCGCCGCCGATTTCGAACTCGTGGCCATGCCCGACAGTCTGACCGTTCTGGCGCGGGCCGATGGGGTGGCCCTTGTCGATCCGGTCATCATCGACGACCGGCTCGTCGGCCGGGCCTCATGGTTGCCGATCCTGGATCCGGAACCCGCCACGGTCTATGGCTGGCGTTGCCGGGCCCGTGCAGGGGACGAGGCGGGCCCCTGGACCGCCCTGGCCCGGATTGCAGCCGGCGTGCCCGCGGCCGTGTTCGACCTGGAGCAGAACACCCCCAATCCCTTCAATCCCCGCACGAGCATCGCCTACCGGTTGCTGGGGGACGGGGCCGCCCGCTTGACCATCTTCGATCTCAAGGGACGGGTTGTCAGGACCTGGGATCTGGGCGCCGGCCGGGCGGGGCCGGGGCTGGTGGTCTGGGACGGTCAGGACGGCTCCGGTCGCACCGTTTCCAGCGGGGTCTACTTCTACCGGCTGCGGGAGGCCGGGCGCGCCATGACCCGCAAGATGGTCTTGATGAAATAGGAGAGCACCATGCGGCACCTGATTCTCGTGTTGAGCCTTGTCACCCTGGTCTGCGGCGGGAACGCCGAGGCCACCGACGATCCGCACGGCTCCGCCAACGGAATCGCCTGCGGTCAGTGCCATATCGCCCATCGCGCCCTGGGCCAGATCCTGGTGGGTTCGACGAACGGCCTGGTGTCCACCCTTTGCCTCTCCTGCCACACTCCGGGCGGGTGGTTGAACATGACCAGGACGCTCTCGGCCGCGGAAAAGGCCGTTCCCGGAACCAGCGGCTCCTCCCACGCCTGGGACGTGCCTGCGACCAACAGCGCCCGCGGAGCACAGACGCCGCAGAACCAGACGCTGCTTGATCACCTGGCGGCCGACGGTTCCATCACCTGCGCCACGTGCCACGACCCCCACGCGAACACCATCCCGCCCTTCCTGCGCCTGGACAATTCCGCCGACGCCCTCTGCCTGGACTGCCATCGGCAGCGGGACAACGCCTCGGTGCGGACCTACACGGGAGGCGAACTCTCCCACCCCGTCGGCGTGACCCTGCCTGCAGGGAGCGGCTATCATGACCCGCCGTTGGATGTGGACGGCAAGCCCCAGCCCTCGGACGGCAACACCACCAACGACTTCGTGCTCAACGGCGGCGTGGTGCGCTGCACCACCTGCCACGGCGTCCACAAGACCGATTCGGACAGCGGCACCGTGGACGGGTTCTGAGCCATCATGATTACGAAGGGACCATCGGCGGTGATACGACTGCTCGCCTCCCCGGGCCTGACCCTGGCCCTGCTGCTTGTATTGGCCGCGGCCGTGGGCGCGGGCACCTTCGTGGAATCGGTCCGTGGAACCGAAACGGCCCGCGATCTGGTCTATGCCGCAGCCTGGTTCGAGGGCCTGTGGGTACTGTTCGCCCTAAACCTGCTGCTGGCTCTGCGCCGCTGGTTTCCCCTGCAGGCCAGACAGACGGGTTTCTTCCTGATCCATGTCGCCGTGCTGGTGATCCTCGCCGGTGCGGCCCTGACCCGGGCCTTCGGCACCGAAGGTTCCCTCCACCTGCGCCGGGGCGAGAAGACGGCGGTCATGATCTCCGGCGCCGGGACCGTTCCCTTGCCGTTCGCTTTGCGCCTGGACGACATTGTGGTCCGGTCCTATCCCGGCGGCGTCAAGATGGTGGGCTACGAAAGCCGGGTCACCCTGTTCGATCCCGTTGGCGTAGCGAAGGGCCGGTCCTGCACCCTGGCCCTGAACGATCCCCTCGGCCTGCACGGGTACAAGATCTTCCAGGGATCCCTCGACGAGGACCGGCAGGGCACGGTTCTGCGCCTCAACCACGATCCGGGCAAGGTCCCCACCTATGTCGGGTATGCCATGATTTCCCTGGGCTTCGTGTTCGTGCTGGCGCGCAACAGCCTCCGCGGCAGGCCCGGCTCCCGGGGACAGGAAGGGGATGCGGCGTGAGCAGGAGCGACGGCATGATGCTGACCGCGCTGGCCCTTTGCCTGCTGGCGTCTTCCGGCGTCCGGGGCGGGGACATTCCCGGTTACACGGGAGGACCCGACGCCACCGACCCGCAGACCGTGCACTACCTGGCTTCCGGGGTGAAGCAGGATTTCGGAAAGCTCATCGTCCAGGACTACCAGGGCCGCATGAAACCCGTGGACACCCTCGCCCGGGAACTGGTGCGCAAGATCACCAAGCGGTTCTCGGTGGACGGTACGGAACCCGTCGACACCTACCTGGACTGGCTGGCGCGGCCCCGCGCCTGGTGGAACAAACCCGTACTCCGGGTCAGCCATCCTGGTCTGCGGACGCTGCTGGGCATGGAGAAGGGCGCCACCCACATCGCCCCGGCGGCGCTGTTCGACGCCCAGGGGAACTACCGGCTGGAGCAGGATGTCGACCTCGCCCTGCGCACCGCGGACCGGGACCGCTCGTCCCTGCAGCGCAAACTCATCGCCCTGGATGAGCGCCTGAACCTGTTCTACCTGTCGATCCAGGGCCGTTCCCTGCGGATCTTCCCCGTTCCGGGCGACCGCGACCGGGCCTGGGTCGGTTGGGACGGCGTCTCCGGACGCATGGGACCGAAGGCCGCCGGCGCGGCCTTCGGGGCCTGGCGTGAACTCATGGGAGGATTGCGGGCCGGCCGCGGCGACGTGTTCGCCCGGGGGGTGGATGCGGCCGCCGCTTTTCAGCAGGACCACGGTGCCGCAGTACTGCCTTCCGGGGCCGCCCTGAAGGCGGAACTGATTCTCAACCGGCTGCAACCGTTCGTACAACTGGTGTGGGTCTACGCAGCGGTGGGGATCCTGCTGCTGTCGAGGTTCGCCCTGGGCCTGGTGCGGCCGCGGACCCGGCCGGCGTTGCTGAAGGCCGTCCACGGGACCGGCTTCGTGCTGCTGGCCGCGGCGTGTCTCGGGCACCTGGGCGCTTTCATCCTGCGCTGGATGGCCGCCGGACGCGCGCCTTTGAGCAACGGCTACGAAACCCTGGTGTTCGTCGCCCTGGTCGTGGCCGCCGCGGGGATGCTGCACGAAGCGAGGGAACGGACCGCGGTGGTCGGCGGGGTGGCCTCCCTGCTCGCTTTCCTGGTCCTGGGCACCTCGATGATGTCCTTCTTCGACCCGGCCATCGGTCTGCTGATGCCGGTTCTCAACAGCTACTGGTTGAATATCCACGTGACGGTGATCACCGCCAGTTACGGCTTCCTGGGGCTGGGGGCGATGGTCGGCGCCGTGATCCTCCTGCTGCATCTGGCCAAGGGCCCGAGACGGACGCGCGTGTATGACAGCATCCTCCGGCTCGATCGCCTCCTGATGAACATCAATCTGGCTGGGCTGGCCCTTTTGACGGTGGGCACCCTCCTGGGAGGCGTGTGGGCGAACGAGTCATGGGGCCGGTACTGGGGATGGGACCCCAAGGAAAGCTGGAGTCTGGTCTCCATCCTCGTTTACACTGCGGTTTCGCACCTCAGGCTGGCGCCGGCCCTCGGCGGGCCCTGGGCGCTGGCCGCCGGGAGTTTCGCGGGCATCTCGACGGTGGTCATGACCTTTTTCGGGGTCAACTACTTCCTGACCGGGCTGCATTCCTACGCCCAGGGTTCGGCCCAGAAGGTTCCGGGTTGGGTGTGGGTTCTGGCCGGGGCCATGATCCTGCTCCTTGCACTTTCCTTCCTCGCGGACAGGCGCCGAGGCTGGGGAGCCGGGACCCCGGATGCGGCCGATGGCGCACCCGGTCCCAATGGATGATCTGGCCGGGATTTTTCCCGGCGGCAATCGAGGAGACACAGATGAGGAACCGTGTCATCATCTCCGGCCTGGCCCTGGCGGTCCTGTTGTGGCTCGTGGTTTCCGGTCCGGTCCTCGGGCAGGGCGGGGGACATGATTTCCACCACATGAAGCCCGGCCCGAAGATTGACTACGAAGCCCGGTTCGCCGCCGCGGCCTCCCTCGTGGACAGCCGGGAGGGGAGAGAGGTCCTGGACCGCTGCCTTGACGCCTACGGCGGTCGCAAGAAACTGGCGGCCCTGCAGGGATTCCGCCTGCACTACGACATGCTGGCGATGTTGAAGAAGAGCACGCAGCGGGTGGTCAAGAGTTTCGCCAGGGGCAGGCGGTACAGCGTGGAACGCGGCCGGGAGAAACGGTTTCTCGACGGCGACCGGTGCTGGTACACGAAGGATGAAATGGTGGCGCCGATGGATTCGGGACGCTACCGCGCGGAGTTGTTCAGCTACCTGACCCTGGCCATGCCCCTGGCCGCGGAGACCGAGCCCTTCGCCGACATCCGCTACGGAACCGAACCGGGAGATTCCCTGCTCTACCTGTATTTCGACAAGCCGGATTCCGTGTTGCTGGTGTTGGGAGTGGAGCCCGGGTCCTATCACATCGTAAAATCCACCGGCGTGGTGAGACAGGGCGAACAACGCTTCGTCTTCATCAACCAATTCGATGACTTCCGCGAGGTGGAGGGATACCTTTTCCCGCACCACCTGGTGAACATCTCCATGGGCCTGAAGGTGGCCGATTCCCGCCTGGGGAAGGTAGAGATCAACCCCAGGTTCGGGGAGACCTACTTCCGGCCCGAGGGCGAGGGAGGTTTGTGAGGTACGCAATCGTTGCATGGCTGCTGCTGGTGATCATCCCCGCGACGATGGGGTTCGGGGACGTATGCCTGGCCGCGAGGGAGGACCTGCAAAAAGAGAACTGTGTGGAATGCCACGAAGGGATGAAGGACCGGTTCACGGGCAAATACGAGCACAAGCCCTTTGCCGAGAATAACTGTCTGGGGTGTCATGAGTTTCACGGGTTCATCCCCGAGGTCGTCATGGGCGGGGAGCTGCTCGATGTCTGTTCGGCCTGCCACCCGGACCAGGTCGATATTCCCCACGAATTGCTGCATGCCCCCCTGCTGGACGAGGCGAGTTGCACCAATTGCCACCGCCCGCACCGGGCGGACCACCGGCATCTGCTGGCTTCAGAATCGCCGGGCCTGTGCGAGGATTGCCACGACCTCGAGGTGACCGAAGACGTCGTCCACGCCCCCTTCCGTGACGGGCTTTGTACGGGCTGTCACGATCCCCACGGCACGATGTTTACCGCCAATCTTGCCATGCCCATGTTCATGGTGTGCATCGATTGCCACGAGAAGACCATCGGGGGACTCGATCCCGAGGAGTTTCACACCGGGGACGGTCCGGCCTCCTGCGCCAACTGCCATCTCGGCCATCAATCGTCCCATCCGGGCCTGTTGACCGAGGCCGTGCCCGATCTGTGCCTGGAATGCCACGATACCGACGCCCCGGATTTTATCGATGTGCACGCCGGGGAGGACCAAAACTCCTGTCTCCAATGCCATGATCCCCACGACCCTGGAGCGCAACCAGGAATGACCGGGGACGATTGAGCCAAATTCTGGTTTTATTTTTTCGAAATCACTTCTCAAGTCTTTACCCATGATTCCGATATGCCTTCCAGTCCATGATCAGTTATTGGCTGTTGCGTGAAAGGAAGGCGGCAATGAGGAAGAGCATGGTTTGGGCCCTGACTGCGGTCCTCGTAACTACGGCCGGTGTGGCCTGTGGCGGCGCTCTGGATGGGGATTACCGCGACGAAATCGCAAATTACTACAAGGTGGACGCGAGCCAGGTCGACGAGGTGGCCGCCACCGGAGTCGCGGCCGAGGATGTTCCGGTGGTGTTCTTCATCGCCCAGCGAGGCAAGACGAACCCCATGACCATCGCCCAGGCGAGGGTGCGCGGGGATTCCTGGATTGGGATCACCAAGGGACGGAACCTCGGTGCGGACATCTACTACATGCCCATCGCCGGGGAAATCACCAGTTCCACCTACGGCCCGATCTTCGAGAAGTACAGCAGTACCAGCCCGTCCCAGTGGCGGGACCTGCCGCTGACCGACAACGAGGTCAGGGACATGGTGAACCTGAAGTTCATCTCCAGCCGGCATGACTACAACGTGTTCAAAGTCATGAAGATGCGTGATGAGGGTTCGGATTACCTGAGCTTGAACCGCGAGGTCCGCGAGGCCAAGGAGGCCCTGCTTGCCGAGCGGAAGGCCAAGCGGGGCGGCGTCGCCACCGCGGGCTTCTGATCGCCTTGAGGAATGGCGAAGGGAGCGGATCCCAGGGTCCGCTCCCTTTGCATTGACGAGGGCTCGTTCCGCGCCGGTCGGCCGCCCGGCGTGACGCGTTTTCGGCCCCCTGGAGATCCCCCTGCTCGCGGAGGATGTCCGCCAAGGCTTCGTAGGCCTCGGGCAGTTCCGGACACCGTTCGAGGACGGCCTCGACCTGTACACGGGCCTTCTCCGTCTTGCCCCTGGTGGCCAGCATTCCAGCCAGTTTGAGTTTCCTGAGGCACGCCGCCTGCTCGGTGTCGCGGATGCGCGTCGTATCGGGGTTCAGGAGTGCGTCGGCTTCAGAGGCGTCGATGTCGCCGAGCAGCAGACGCAACTGGGTGCGCAGCGCGGCCTGGAAGTGCACCTTCCGGTACGGAAGATAGGCGTGGAGGATCCCCTCGGCGTTACCGATGCCGACCACCGGAGACAACACCACACCCAACTTGCCGTACAGGGCATCGCCCCGATCGATGAGGACGTCCATGCCGGGCAGGACCGCGGCGAAGGAATCAGCCCAGGCGGTTCCGTGGCGGTCCGACACGATGGCCGCCCAATGGACCCGGCGTCCCTGGAACTCCGGTACCAGTTCGGCAGCCTCCCGGGCGACATCCCGCGAACGGGGGTGGCCGCCCTTGAGGAAGATGAACACCCGGGCCAGGGCGCTCTCCTCCCCGAGGTAGGACACCTCGGTTCCCTTCAGGTCTTCGAGCATCATGGGGGGGAGGGGATCGCCCTCGGACACGTAGGAGAAGGCCAGGTTGGCGGCGGGGGCCGTGGCGATGGCCAGGGCCAGCGCCGCCAACAGGAGGAAGGTGTGCCGACAGGATCGCATCAATTCTCCCGGGTCCGGTCGTAGGTCTTGGTCGGGTGGCAGGTCTTGGCGCAGGACCCGCCATTCTCCGTCTTGGTATAGTTGATCTTCAGGATCCAGTTCCGGGGGCCGTAAGGCACCCCGTCGCGAATCATGTGGTCCTGGGGCGCGGCATGGACCTCGTGGCAGGCGCGGCAGGTTCTGCCCCGGCGCTCCTTGTCAACGTGGACATAGTGCAGGTTGCGGGACCCGTCACGGAAGCCGGTCAGGGTGGTCGTCCGCTGTGACTCGATGGCGTCGATCTCATGGCAGGAGAAACACAACTCGTAGTTCTCCGCGTCGTAGGGCGAGTAGAACCGCGAAGGGTAGGGTTTGAGAAGCATCCGGAAATTCTCGCCACCGTGAACCAGGTGGCAGGCCGAACAGTCCTTGTCCGCCACCGGGCCATGCAGCATGTGGCTGTGGGTGACCAGGTACTGGAGGTTGGCCATGGGCTTGCCTTCGGAATCCTTCATGTCGTCCTTGCCGTGGCAGCGCACGCACAGGTCGTACGGAAGCCCCACCAGCATGGGTTTGACGTTGGAGGCGTGGGGATCATGACATTTCAGGCAGGCCTGCCCGGCAAGGACCGGCTGATGCTGGACGGGGCTGTTCCGGGCGATGGCCAGCACGTCGTCGTGGCACCCGCCGCAAAGTTCGGGGATGTCCTCGTTCAGGAGCTTGACCCGGCTGGAGTTGTGGGGGTTGTGGCAGTTGGTGCAGGATTCCTCCACCGGTGAATGGATGTTGGCCATGTCCGCGATGGACTCGGCGAACATGTCGTGACAGCCGAAGCACAGCTGGTTGACGGTGCCCACGATCGGCCCCGGATTCTGCGGATCCGAGGATTCATGGCAAATCTCGCACTCGCCCGTCTCGAACGGGGCGTGGGACCACTGGATCAACTGGGGATCCGCGAGCGGGGCGGAGTTGCCGCCGAAGGCGGGCGCGGAAACGGCCAGGCCAAGGCAAATAACGAGGAAAGTCCGCACGGTAGGCTCCCTTGTTACGGTTTTCCGGGCATGGAGTTCACCCGGATTATTCATGAAGGAGCTACTGCGGATGGTTAACAGCGCGACAGGAAAGGCGTTCTCGGATTTGCTCGGTCAACGTACCGCACCGGGTACGCCTCCCTCGCAAACCCTTGCGAGCCCCTTTCCTGTCACGCTGTTTCCTCATCCTCGCTACGC
>JALUJS010000036.1 GCA_027056825.1 Candidatus Krumholzibacteriia bacterium
GTTCCAGGCCGGGGATGCTGCGCAGGAGGTGGCGGGGCTCGTCGATCACTTTTTGCGCGTTGCGCAGGTGGCAGGAATCCACGTAGGTTGCGCGAGCAGGGATGGGGTGTTGGGGTGGTTCGCGTAGGCTTTTGGCCAGAAATTCGTTGACGTCGAAAACACGGGCGGTGAACGCGCGCGCTTTCTCCGCGTACACCAGGTCGTCGGCCAGGAGGTGAGCGTACTCCTTCAGGGTGGCCCCACATCCCCCGGCATTGTTGATGTACGCGTCGCACCCGCTGGCCAGGAAGAGGTCGATGGTTTGGCGGGCCATGGCTTTCGCCGTTTCCACATCCCCGGCATGGAGCGCGGGCGCGCCGCAACACGTCTGCCCCTCGGGCACGTACACGTCGTACCCGTTGCGCTGGAGCACCCGCACTGTGGCCGCGTTCACGCGTCCCAGGAAGGCATCCTGTACGCAGCCGTGGAAGAAGGCCACACGCCCGCGCCGTTGTCCGTGGGCAGGATAAATGGCGCCCGGCTGTATCCCTTCTCGGGAAAGGGGCGGCAGCAAGGAGGCCATGACGCGTAAGGGCTCGGGGAGCATGGGCAGGCGTTGGGCCAGTCGGGTGAGCCCCAACCGCTGCAAGGGGCGCATGAGGGCGGCCAGCGCGCGCAGCCGTCGGGGGTAGGCGAGCAATTGGCGGAACGCGATGCGCTGGACGATCTGTTGCACTCGCGAGGGGGGCGCCTCTTCAGCCAGCCGCGCGCGCGCGGTTTCCAACAGAGTGCCGTAAGGAACACCGGAAGGACACGCGGCTTCACATGCCCGGCAGTCCAGACAAAGGTCGATGTGGCGGGCAAAGGCACCATCGTGGGGAATGCTTCCCTCCGCGGCGGCCCGCATGAGCATGATGCGCCCTCGCGGGCCCTCCATCTCCGTGCGGAAGATATCGTAGGTGGGACACGCGGGCAAGCACAAACCGCAATGTACGCACTTTTCCGCCAGCGCACGCAGGGTGGACACGGAGAAGGTGGACGTATGGCTCGTGCTGGTCATGCGACTCCCTCTTGGATCGGGGCTTTCTTGGGGAAAGTATAGCCGAAGAGGGGGATATGGTTCAACTCACCTCTCCTTTATCAGCGCATCCACGGCTTCGCCCGTTGTGTATTGGGGCTCCCATCCCCAGGCGCGGCGCGCTTTTGTCCAGTCAACGGCCAGGGGATAGCGCAGCAGAGAGAGTTCGGCGGGCGTGCTGCTGTTGGGCAGTCGAAGGCGCCAGGAAAGGCCGATGATCGTTTCCCACACGGGGGCGGGCAGGGGGACTCCCAGGCGCCCGGCACGTCGGACGATTTGCGCCCAGGGAAGGGGGGCTTTGCCCCCTACGTTGAAGATGCCCGGCTCGGGCTGTTCGATGGCCCGTACCAGGGCGGCCACCAGGTCATCCTCGTGAATGAGTTGCAGGCGTGAAGGGGAACCGGCGAAGATGGGGAGGAAGGGGGCCGTGCGCAGGGATTGCCCGAGGTTGTTGGTGCAGTGGGGGCCTACTACGATGGCCGCGCGCAGGTGGGTAACCATAGGGCCCCCGCGAGCCGAAACCAGGTCGGCCTCCCTTTCCACCAGGTACTTGTGCCATGCATAGTGGTGACCGGGATAGGGGCGGGG
>JALUJS010000037.1 GCA_027056825.1 Candidatus Krumholzibacteriia bacterium
GTGCTGATGACCGCGGCCCTGCTCCTGCTGATCCTGTCGGGCCGCGCGCGACCCGGTCTGCGGCAGGTGCCCGGTCGTCCGTCATGGCTGCTGTTGGGGGTCTGGTTCGCGGCCGTCCTGCTTTCAGGTGTCGGATTGATTCTCGCGCCCGGTCCCGTGGACCCCGGCGCGGCCTGGCTGCGGTTCGGCAAGCAGGTGGTCCAACTGCTGATCATGCTGGGTTTCACCGTGGGCGCCTTCGTGTGGGGGCGGCGCGCGGACGGGCTCCGCGACGCCGCCGGCTGGATCGTCGCCGGAGCCCTGCTGCAGGCCGGCTACGGAGTGATGCAGGCGGCGGCCTATGGCGCCGATCCGGGGTGGTTCCGGGCGATCGAATCCGTGTTCACCTCCAATCCCTCCATCCTCTCGGGTTCCCGGGACCTCTACGTGGGCAACGCCATGCTGGCGGTTCCCCGGCTGCGGGGCACCATGTGCGAACCTCTCTACCTGGGGAACTTCCTGCTTCTGGCTTTGCCCCTGGCCGCGGTGACGGGCTGGGCCCGCAGGTGGCGGCGCCTGGTCCAGGGGGTCCTGCTGATGCTGCTGGTGGCCACCTGGTCCCGCGGCGCGTGGCTGGCGGGGCTGGCCGCCCTGGGCGTCTGGGGTTGGGTGGCGGTGCGCTGCGGTTGGCGGCCTACAGGACGGATCTGGCTCGCCGTGGCCCTGGGGCTGGGGCTGGTCCTGGTTCCGGTGGTCTGGCTGGCTGGCGACCCGGGCCTGCTGGCGCGCAGGATGCTGCAGAGCTTTTCGGTGGCCGACTGGTCCAACCTGACGCGGATCTACAGCATGCAGGCGGCCTGGCGCGCCTTCCTGCTGAGTCCGGTGGTCGGCGTGGGCTGGGGGCAGTTCGCCTGGCACTATCCTGCGCTCGCCGACCCCATGGGTCTGCAAAGCCAGTTCACCTGGCCGGTGGTCAACAACTTTCCCTTGCAGATCCTCTGCGAGACGGGCCTGCTGGGGTTCGCGGCCGGCGGAGCCTTCCTGTGGCGGGTGGGCGCCCGCTGGCGCGATGCCATGGCCTCGGCCACCGCCGGCCCGCTGGCGGCCGTCACTGCGGCGGCCGTGGGCATCGGCCTGCAATTGCTGACCTTTTCCCAGTACAACCTGCCCCATATCTGGGTGGCCCTGGGATTGCTGATGGCCGTGGTCGCCGGCCAGAAGGAGGATCATGGCGCCTCTTGACGCACCCGGCCGTACCGCCCGCGTGGCCCTGGACGCCCTGCTGGTGGGGCCCGAGCCCACAGGCGTGGGGCGCAGCATCATCGAACTGGTGCGGGCCCTGGCCGGACGGGACCGGGGGCTGGATTTCACGCTCCTGGTCACCCACCCCGAGCCCTTCGCCTTCCTGCGGGAGAACCCCGCATGGACGGTGCGGACCTGTCCCGGGGCCGCGGGGGGTGTGGTGCGCAAGGCCCTGTTCACCCAGCGGCGACTGCCCGGACTGTGCCGCGACCTGGGCCTTGATATCCTGCACAGCCTGCAGTTCATCGCCCCGCTGCGCAAGCCGTGCCGGAGCGTGGTCACCGTGCACGATCTGGCCTGGACGTCCCATCCGGGAATCCTCCAGACCACCCGCAGGATCTACTACGACCTGCTGGTGCCGCGGACCCTGGCCAGGGCCGATGCCATCGTGACCAACAGCGAGAGCACGGCCGAGGAGGTGCGCGGCTTCGCTCCCCGTTGCGCCCACCGGGTCTCGGTGACCCCCTTCGGGACCCCGTCCTGGGTGTGGGAGCAGGCCCGGGACGAGGCACAGGATGCCGGAGAGTCCGGAATTCCGTATTTTCTGTTCGTGGGCACGCTGGAGCCGCGCAAGAACCTGGAGCGGCTCCTGGCCGCCATGGAAGGCTTCTGGGCCGACTGCGAAGCGGCGGGCCGGGATGCGGACACCGTGCCGCGCCTGTGGCTGGCCGGGGCCAAGGGCTGGAACGACAACCGGCTGCAGGCAATGATCGAGCGGTTGCAGGCCCGGGGCAGGGTGGAAACCCTGTCCTATTGCCCACCGGAGCGGCTTTGGGCCCTCTACCGCGGAAGCCGGGGACTGGTGTTCCCTTCCCTGCAGGAAGGCTTCGGATTTCCCATTCTGGAAGCCATGGCCGCCGGTTGCCCGGTGCTGACCTCCGGGCGCGGGGCCATGCGTGAAGTCGCCGGCCCCCACGCGGTGTTCGTGGATCCGGAGGATGTCCGGGACATCCGGCGGGGCCTGGGCGAACTGGCCTGGGACCAGGACGGCAACCGGCGCAGGATCGCGGGGGGACGGGAGCGGGCCCGGCAGTGGGACTGGGAGCGTACGGCCAGGACCACTTGTGAAGTGTACGCCAGGGTTCTGGCCCGGAATATCCCATAGCCTGGCGGGACCGCATGGCCATCCAATAATCCGGGTTCATCCGGGCTGGACGGGAAGATTTTTTGATTGCCCGCCTTCGGGATATGGAATACCTTGACCGGGTTACCGAAGACCGGAGCATGGCGGGCCGGCATGTGATCAGGGAGGATGCGTGGATCTCGGCATTGTGGCAGTTCTGGGCTTTGCCGCGGCATTTCTCATGTCGTGGCTGGTGCAACCCCATTTCCGCAACCTGGGTTTCCTGACCGACATCGTCGATCATCCGGGCTACCGCCGTCCCCACCGCGAGCCCGTGCCGCGCACCGGCGGCATGGCCATCTTCATCAGTTTTTTCTGCGCCCTGTTCTTCCTCGAGAACGTCATTCTGCACACCGAGCTGCCCTGGTCCTGGCTGGGCATCCTCATCGGAGCCGGGTTGGCGATTCTCGCGTTGGGGGTCGGTGACGACCGCTTCGGGATCCACGCCGAGAAGAAGCTCTACGGCCAGATCATCATCATCCTGTTCCTGATGATTTTCGGTCAGCGCATGGACACGGTGACGCTGCCCGGCCTGGGCTCCTTTGCCCTGGGCGGCTGGGCCTGGCCGTTCACCATGTTCTGGTACCTGGGTTTCATCAACTCCATGAATCTCATCGACGGCCTCGACGGCCTGGCCAGCGGGATAAGCATCCTGGCCGGTCTGGCCCTGGTGGGTGTCGCCTTGGCGGTGGGTGACCTCTATTCCACCCTCTTCGCCGGTACCCTGTCCGGCGCCACCCTGGCCTTCCTGTACTGGAACATTTCCAGCCGCAAGATCTTCCTGGGGGACTCCGGCAGCATGTGGATGGGCCTGATGCTGGCCAGCCTCATGCTGAACATCAGCCAGAAGATGGGGGTGAGCCTGCCCGTCCTGCTGGCGCCCATGATCGTTCCCATCTGGGACACCGGCACCACCATCCTGCGCCGCTACCGGCGTCGCACCTCGATCTTCCTGGCCGACGACTTCCACCTGCACCACCGCCTGCTGCGGCTGGGTTTCACCCCGCGCAGCGCCGTGTTCCACCTGCTGCTGGTGACGGCGGGGTCGATTCTCTTTTCCCTGAGCGATTTCCTGGGCCTGGCCTGGTTGGGGCTGCCCGCCCTGGGCGCCTGGATGCTGGCCGCCCAGCTGAGCGCCATGCGGCACCTGGAGAATCGGCAGCGGGGGCTGGACCTCTTCTCGGAACTGTCCTACGCCCTGGGCCTCAACGACCGGCTGGATATCCTGACCGACCAGGTGGGCCGCAACGTGGCCGACATCATCGACCTTCAGGCCGAGCGCCAGAAGGCCGGCCTGGAGGGCGACCTGCCCCGTGAAGGCACCACCGATTCCCAGGCCTTGGTGCATCCTCTGCCCGAGGTCCTGCCTCCCGATTCCGAAGACGGCTGACCCATGCCTTTCGATCCCCTTCCGGCGCCCCTGGCCGGCGACCTCGAGCGGCTGCGCCGCGGTGGTCCGGCCGTAGCCATCGATCTGGGCTGCGGGGATTCCGATCTCGCGGCCAGGCTCTCCGGCGGTTCCCTCGCCATGTGGGGCCTCGACCGCACCGGGGTCGAGATGGGGGGCACAGCCTCTGTCATCGCCGACGTGCGGCTGCTGCCGGTGCGACCCGGATCGGTGGATCTCCTGCTGGCTGCCAACCTGGTGCGCCATCTGCTGCCGATGAACCCTGACGCCGGCTTCCTGGAACACTGGCTGGCGGTCCTGCGGCCCGGAGGCGTCCTGTACATCCTGGAGGACATGCCGGACCTTTCCACCCCCGCCCGACGCAACTATCATGGCCTGCAGTCCTTCCTGGCCCGCGTGTGCGGACCGCGGCGGGGCCCCTTGCTGGCGGAGGAGGCGTTCCAGGAATTGGTTCAGGAAAACCTGCCGGAGGTCGAAATCCTCGGCGGGCGCGCCATCAACGTGCTGCGGCCGGACCACCGGGCCGTCCGGGACATGCTGCGCGGCCGGGGACAGACCCCCACGGGAGAGGCAAAGCGTCTGCTGCGGGCGATCACCCGGCACGGCCTCGATTACGGCGATTACTGGTGGGCGCGCCTGCGCCCGCGGGAGGATTGATCATGACCCGGAGGATGTCCCTTGCCGGATGGCTGGTCCTGGCTGCGGCCTTCTGCCTGCTGGCCGCTGGCTTCCTGCTGCAGGGGGAACCCTCCCTGGTGGACTGGCGCTCTGTGCGGGCCGTGGCCATCGAGAGCGATGACTGGGGGCTGGCCGGGTTCGTCCCCGACGCCGTCGCCCTGGAGGGGCTGGACCGCGAGGCATTGCACCCGGGGCCCTTTCCCGCCGTCTACTGGGGCTCCACCCTGGAAGGCGCCGCCACGGTGGATGCATTGGCGGACCTGCTGGCCTCGGTCCGGGGGCGCGACGGCCTGCCGGCGGTGCTGCAGCCCAACTACGTCCTGGCCTCCCTTTCCTGGGAGGGGCCCGAGGGCGCGGAAACCTGGCGCCGCCGGCTGTGGCCCCAATTGCCCCCGCGTTACGGGCGCCCGGGCCTGCGGGAGGCCGTCCAGAGGGCCGTGGCCAAAGGCGTCTGGCGACCGGAATACCACGCCCTCTACCATTACGACCCCCTCCGGCGCCGGCAGGCGGTGTCCGCCGGCGGAGTCGCCGCCGAGGCCGCCCGGCGGGGCGTGCTGGTTTTTCCGGGCAGCCAGGGGGCATGGGAGTTGTCCCCGACCCGGCCCCTGGATGCCCTGGCGGAGGAACTTGACCTGGGGCTTGCGGCTTTCAAGGCCGCCTTCGGCAGGATGCCGGGGTCCATGATCGCCCCGGACTACACCTGGGACGCGCGGATCGAGACCCTCTGGCTGTCCCGGGGCCTGCGCGTGATCCAGGCCAAGCGGGAGCAGCGCTTCGCGGGCCGGGAGTGGAACCAGGTGACTCGGGTGCGCAAGGTCCTGCAGCAGAGGTGGGAGCGCCTGGTGCACCGGGACCGCGTCTACCTGGAGCGCAACTGCCGGTTCGAACCGGTCCAGTCCGCCGATCCCCGGGGCGTGGCCACTGCGTGCCTGGCCGAGGTCCGGCGGGCCTGGACCAGGGGAGAACCGGCCATCGTCGAGGCCCACCGGGTCAATTTCGTCCACACCGATCCCACAGTGGTCCGGACGGGTCTGGAAACGCTGCAAAACCTCCTGTCCGGGGTCGCCGCGTCGCCCGAGGGGCCTCCGCTGTTCCTGGTGGACGCCGAAACCGCCTCGCGCGTGCTGGACATCACCCTGACCTCCCGCAACAAGAACGACGAATCCCCGGTGCCCATGTGCGGCGTGCCCTACCGCGCCGTGCAGGGATACATCGCCCGGCTGCTGGAGCACGGCTACAAGGTGGCCGTCTGCGACCAGGTGGAGGACCCTGCCAAGGCCAAGGGGCTGGTCAAGCGCGAGGTGGTGCGGGTGATCACGCCCGGCATGATCGTTGAAAACGAGGTTTTGAACGAGAAGG
>JALUJS010000038.1 GCA_027056825.1 Candidatus Krumholzibacteriia bacterium
TCTCCTCTCACATGACCACATGGGGACGCTTAACCCGGATTATTGAATCGCTACGCTCCTTCATGTCATCGCCTTGCGGGATCGCATAGCGATTCAATAATCCGGGTTAAAACCGTATGGGGATAAAGTGGTCCAACCTCACGCAGGATTCAAGGGCAATCGACCAGCAGGGGATTGCGGCCCGCCGGGGGGGCTGGTAGAATCCGCGGGCCATCATAACTCTCGGGAAAACAATGCATTGGGGATATCCGGGTGACGCCGAAAGCTGAGAACAGCAGTCCGGAGATGCTCTGGCGCGGGGGATTGGTCCTGGTGCTGGCGTTGGCCGCGGTCCTGTCCTTCCGGGGCCTGGCCGACGGAGGCCTGCGGGACGGCGACGAGGCGCGCTACGCCCTGGTGGCCGAGAACATGCTCCACCAGCCGGATCCGTGGACCATGTACTACCAGGGGCAGCCCTATTTCTGGAAGAGTCCCCTGCGGATCTGGATCACCGCGGCCACCTTCAAGGTCGCGGGCATCAACCCCTGGACCATCCGGTTCTGGTCGGCCCTGGCGGGCGTGCTGACGGTGTGGCTGACCTGTCTGCTCGGCCGCAACCTGTTCGGCCGCCGCGCGGGACTGCTGGCGGGGCTGGCCCTGGCCACCATGCCTGGGTTCCTGCACGTCCACGGCGCCCGCACCGGCGAGATGGACACGGCCCTGGCGGCGTTCATGCTCCTGGCCTTTTTGCCGTCGACCCGCGAGGCGAGGCGCGGCGACCTGGTCCTGGCCGCGGCGGCCCTGGCCGGGGTCGGGCTGGTCAAGCACCTGACCCTGGTGCCGGTGGCGGGCCTGATGCTGGTGGCGGGATACGGGATCCTCGGCCGCTGGCGCGGGGTCTCCGGAAGGGAACTCGCCGTCGCCGCGGGGGTGTTTGCGGGCCTGCTGCTGCCCTGGTTCATCGTCCAGGCCGTCACGCATCCGCAGGGGTTGTCCCACGCCTACTTCGGCTCGGTGATCAGCCAGACCACCGTGTCCTCGCCCGATCCGGACCCCGGCCCCTGGTATTTCCTGGGCGTGATCCTCTCGGGGGCCTGGCCGTGGATCGGATTGACCGTGATCTCCGCGCCTCTGCTGGCCGCGCGAGGTCCCCGCGCGGACCGGCGCGCCCTGCTGCCCCTGGTGTGGGTGGCGATCTATCTGGTCGTCATCAGCGCCGCCGGGCGCAAGCTGCCGTGGTACGCCCTGCCCGCCTATCCGCTGCTGGCCCTGCCCGCCGGCGCCGCGGCCGGAGCGGTGTGGGACCGCGCCCGTGCAAGCGGCCGGATGGCGGCGGCGTGCGCGCTGCTGGTCCTGGCCCTGGGAGCGTGGCTGGCGGGGCCGCACACGGCCGGTTTCGCGGACCGGCCCGGGTACAAGGTGGTCATGGACGGGTCTTTCCTGGCGCAAGGTCTGGCCGGATGGAAGGGGCTCCTGCTGGCCGGCGCGGCGCTGGTCTGCGGGGGCGCGGCTGCGTGGGGCCGGAAGGTCGCACGCCGGGGACCGCTGGCCGAGGGGGCCGGCCTGCTCGGCCTGGTCCGGGCCCTCGCCATGGAACTGGCTCCCGAGGAGGTCCGGGTCAACGCCGTCTGCCCGGGCTGGGCGGACACCGCGATGGCCCG
>JALUJS010000039.1 GCA_027056825.1 Candidatus Krumholzibacteriia bacterium
CCACATGGACGTTCGTGAGCGATCCGCCGGCGTTGTAGTAGCCGAAGCCCTGGAAGCGATAGTTGCCGTTGCCGCGGCCCATCCCGTCGAGGGTCAGGTCGGCGAAGGCCACACCGTCGACGCCGTCCACGAAGACCACCGGGTAGTTGTCCGCGCTCGAGGTGTAGAAGAGGGTCAGGGTGACCGGGGAATCGATATAGGTCACGTCCACCCCGGCCCCGGTGATCGTCAGGTCGGCCGTGGTCACATGGAGCTGCTCCTCGAAGTGACCGGCCTCGACGACGATGGCGTCGCCGGGATCAGCGGCGTCGATGGCCGCCTGGATGGTCAGGCCCGCCGGCACGGTGAAGGTCCCGCCGGCGATGGTCTCGATATAGTAGCCGGGCACGGTGTTGACTTCGGCCGCCAGGGCGAAAACCTCGGCGTCGCCCAAAGTGTCCTGGTAGAAGTCGTAGCCCACCTTGGCCGCGTTGCGGACCATGTAGTCGTAGCCCGTCACCGTGATGTTGGTGTTGAACAGCCCGAACTCGTCCTGGTTGTAGAGGTTCTGCTCGCCCAGGCTGCAGCTGTCGCCGTCGATGTTCACCTGGTCCGAGCCCCGGTTGAGATAGGCCGGGCCGGAACTGTAGATGGCGATGCTGCCCCAGGCATTGTTGAAGGTCGTGATGTTGTCCATGGTCACGCCCACGCAGCCGGTGACCTGGACCCCGTTGCCGCCGGTGGCGTCGCTGGAAGTGATGAAGGACAGGACGACGTTGTTGTAGCCGTGCACGTCCACGCCGGTGCGCTGGTGCACGCCGCTGACGGTCAGGTGACTGATGGTCAGGTTGTCCCAGCCGTTCGGCGGGTTGCTGGTGCCGCTGGCGTGGATGGGATAGTTGGTGTTGGACGCGTTGGCGACCAGGGTGAAATTGGAAAGCGTCACGTCGGACGCGTTCACCGAGATGCCGTAACCCCCCGCGGCGGGAATATTGATGATCACACCCGCCTCGCTCTGTCCGTTGAGGGTCAGGGCCTGGTTGACGACCAGGCTTCCGGTCGGGTTGTAGGTCCCGTCCGCGATCTGGATGACATCCCCCGGGGCGGCCGCGGCGATGGCGGCCTCGATGGTGGCATAATCAGCGGGAACGTTGATGGTGGCGCCCATGGCGACCGCCGCCGTCAACACCGAAGCCAGCAGGGCGATTACCGGCAGTAGCTTCAATCGGAATTCACAC
The DNA here is from genome assembly GCA_027056825.1 of Candidatus Krumholzibacteriia bacterium. Taxonomy (GTDB): domain Bacteria; phylum Krumholzibacteriota; class Krumholzibacteriia; order LZORAL124-64-63; family LZORAL124-64-63; genus JAHJTW01. The sequence continues at coordinate 1,218 of JALUJS010000039.1, forward strand.
ATGTGATTCCCTCCCGTTGCAGAAAATGGTGATCGAACTGTCTTGATCGGGATCAATCGTGTGCGGCTTTCCAGGCCTTATACCGGAAACCATACCCCCCTTGGACATAACCCATTCGTAAACAATGCTTTCCCATGGTCGTGAACATGAGACAACGATGCCTGCGGCCTCGGACCGCAATCATTCACCATACGATTCCTGAAAAAGAAGTCCCGGTTTCCCTTATCCGGGGCTGGGCGAGAAATTTATGATCTCAGAAATATTCCCAAATGTCAACCCCGGCGTCGGCGCCGGGTCACCCACCACAGGATATACCCCGACGCCACCGTCACCAGGGCCAGCACCGAGGCCAAGCGCAACACCGGGTTGTTGATGTCGTCGCGGCCGGCGAAGTCCAGGGTGTGCAGCATCCAGAGGAAATCGAACACGCGCCAGGAGCCCCGGCGCAGGGCGCGGACCTGGCCGTCGGCGGCCGAAACATACACCCGGGCGCCGCTGGGATGAGCGAAGGCGACCTGCCAGACCGGCAGCGGGCCACCCCGGTACTCGTGGTGCCCGCCCACGTCCCGGGCTTCCAGCAGGCGGCAGCCCGCCACCGGAACGTCGGGCAAAAAGGCCGCCCGGGCGATGGCCCGCGCCTCCTGTTCCGTCACCGCGGGCCGCAGTTCTCCGCTGCGCGCGTCCACCATCACCACCGAGCAGCCCGTGTCCGGACCGTCGAACGCGATCCGGTACACGGGATCTCCCAGCACCTCCACCATCGCCAGGGCGCGCACAGTGTCTCCGCACCCGGCCACCGCCAGGGCCCGGTCCGGACCGATCAGTTTACCGGAGAGGTCAAGCGGGGGAGCGGGGGCGCGCAGATCGTCCCCGTGGATGGCGTCCAGGTTCGTCCAGGAAAAGTAGAGCCCGCCGGCGACCCACAGCAGAAGCTGGATCCCGGCCACCACGGCGAGCCCCCGGTGGAATTTGCGGTAATGGAGGGCGCGGATGCCGACCATGATCCTGCCTCCGGGAATGGCGCGCTCAGGCCACGCCGTCGACCACCATCAGCACCGACACCAGCAGAGCGAAGGTGTTGATCTCCATGAAACGCAGGCGGCAGCTCCGCCCGAAGCCGGCGGCCCAGGCGCCCACCGGCAGGCGCAGCAGGGCGCCCGCCCGCGCCACCACCAGCAAACCCGCCGCAGCCAGAACATACCCGAAAGCAGGGTGGTCGAACACCCGGAACAGGGGCATGAGCATCGCGGCCACCGCCACCGCGGCGATCCACAGGAAGGTCAGCTTGATCACCTGGCGGCGATCAAAGCGGTCGAAAAGGGAGGGCATGCCCCCGGCGGTGTAATCCCGCTCGTAGAAGAGCAGCAGCAGCCAGAAATGCGGGATCTGCCACAGGAAGAAGAAGAAGGCCACGGCCTGGATCACCGGGTCGCTGAGGTAGCCGCCGGCCGCGACCCATCCGGCCACCGGGGGCAGCGCCCCGATGAGCGCCCCGGGCAGGGCCGCGAACGGCGTGACCCGCTTGAGGGGGGTGTAGACCCCGTTGTAGACCACCGCCGCGGCCAGGCCCACCAGCGCCGCGGTGGGCGAGACCAGCCACGAAACCGCGCTGCCTGAAGCCAGCAGCAAGAGCGCGAACAGGGCCGCCTTCCCGCGCCCGATACGCCCGGAAGGGATGGGCCGTCCGGCGGTGCGCGGCATCCTGGCGTCCACCGCCGCGTCCTGGACCTGGTTCAGGGCCGCCGCGCCGCAGGCCTGCAGCAGGATCCCCGCCCCCACCGCCGCCAGCGGTCCGTCGAAGCGTCCGCGGGCCATGGTGTAGCCCACCACGGTGGTGACCGTGGAGGCCACGGTAATGCGGAGCTTCAGCAGTTCCAGCCAGGGTTTCACCGTCAATGCAGTCCCTTGATGAATTTGATGATGGCCTCGATCTCCTCGTCGGTGACGATGTCGCGCTGCTCGGGCATCTTGTCCTCGTACCCCTTCACGAGGTCCGCCTTCGGATGCAGGATCGAACGCCGCAGGTATTCCTCGTCCACTTCCACCGTGCGCTCGACGCCGTCGGTCATCACCGTGACCTTCTCCCCGAAGATCCCCTTGAAGGAGGGCCCCACCAGCTTCTTGCCGTCGATGGTGTGGCAGGCCACGCAGCCGCGCAGGGTGATGAGCTGGCGGCCGGTGGGCGGGCCGCTGTCCAGGCCCAGCCAGGCGTCGAAGGAATCCGGCGCCACGGCCACGACCTGCGAGAGCATGGCGCTGTGCTGGTCGCCGCAGTACTCGGCGCACAGGATGTCGAACTCGCCGGGGCGGATGGCCGTGAACCAGGCATGGTTGTCTCGGCCGGGCACGCAGTCCTCCTTGAGCCGGAACGACGGCACGAAGAAGCTGTGGATCACGTCGCTGGAGGTGAGGTTCAGGGCCACCGGGCGGCCCACCGGGGCCATCAGGACGGGCGATTGCTTGCCGTTCTCGTACTCGAAGAGCCACGACCACTTGCGGGCCTTGACCGTCACCTGTTCCGCGCCGTCCGGAATGGTCCGCATCACCTTGAAGCCGGCCCAGCCGTAATAGAACATCACCAGCACCAGGATGGTGGGCAGGACCGTCCAGATGGTCTCCAGGGTCGTGCTGCCCTCGATCTGCGCGGGGTTCGGGTTCTTTTTCCGGCGGTAGCGGATGACGAACCAGATCATCACCGCCGTCACCGCCACCAGCAGCAGGACCGAGGTGCCCAGGATGAAGATGAAGGCCCGGTCCACCAGGCCCGCGTAACTCGATGCGCCGTTCATGCCCCGCCCTTATCGCTGGAGGTAATCGAAAAACGTCAGGCCCATGAAGATGGCCAGGATGCCCACGGCCACCAGGAACATCACCTGGTAGCCCACCTTCTCGTACTTCAGGTGCATGAAGTACATGAGGATCAGCGCCGCCTTGACCGGGGTGACCACCATGGCCACGCCGATCCCGATCCTGCCCGGGAAGAAGACCGAAGCCCCGACCGTGGTCCCAGTCAGCAGCAGCAGGCCGATCCAGACCAGCACGAACAGCCCGTCGGGCAGCACGTGGTGCCTGGCCGGCGCGTGTTCCATCGTGGTTGCGTGATTCATGCGTGTCGTCCTTTCGGCCCGGTCAGTTGGTCAGGTAGAAAAGCGGCAGCAGGAAGACCCAGATCAGGTCCACCAGGTGCCAGTACAGGCCCACGTACTCCAGCGCCCCGGGCCTCTGCGTCGTGACTTTCCCTGCGCGGATGCGGAATGCGATCACGGCCATCACGATCATCCCGATGACCACGTGGATGCCGTGCAGGCCCGTCATCATGAAGTAGAGGTTGAAGAAGATTCCCTCCCCCTTGGGCAGGGCGTGCAGGTGTTCGGAACCCGGGAAGATTCCGTGGTGATACTTGGCGCTCCACTCGAAGTACTTGATGACCAGGAAGGTGCAGGCCAGCAGCAGGGTGCCTCCCAGCATGGCCAGGCTGCGTCCGGCCCGGCCCCGCTGCAGGGCGTTGACGGACAGGACCATGGTCAGGCTGCTGGTCAGCAGCACCACCGTATTGATCGAACCCAGGGCGCGGTTCAGCTCCGCGGCGGCGTGGTGGAACGGCTCGGCGTCCATGGACCGGTACACCGCGTAGATCAGGAACAGGCCGCCGAACAGCAGCAGCTCCGTGAACAGGAAGAGCCACATGCCGGTCTTGGAGCCCTCCGGATCGTAGTGCTCGAGGTGGTGGCCCTGGTCCAGGGTGGTCTCGGCGCTCATGAGCGGGCCTCCGGGTCATGACCCTTCTCGAGGATCTCGGTGAAGTCGTAAGGACCCGTCGTCACCACGGGCGGGGTGCGGAAATTCAGCAACGGCGGCGGGGAGGATGTCTTCCACTCCAGGGTGGTCGCGCCCCAGGGATTGTCCCCGGCCCGCGGCCCGTTACGCCAGCCGCGCCAGAGGTTGAAGAACATCAGCAGGATGCCGCTGACCATGATCCACGACCCGATGGTGGAAACCATGTGGCCGGTGTGGAACTGCGGCAGGTAGTCCTGGTAGCGGCGCGGCATGCCCATCAGCCCGATCACCAGCAGGGAAAAGTAGGTCATGTTGAAGCCGACCATGAACAGGCCCCAGGCCCAGGTGGCCCGCTTCTCGTCGTACATGCGTCCGGTGATCTTGGGGAACCAGAAGTGCAGTCCCGCGAACAGGCCCACGGCCGCCCCTCCGAACATGGTGTAGTGGAAGTGGCCCACGATGTAGGCCGTGTCGTGCAGGTGGATGTCCGTGGCCAGGGCGCCGTTGGCCAGGCCGGTCAACCCCCCGATGCTGAACAGGAAGATCCAGCCCATGGCCCACAGCAGGGGCACCCGCACCTCGATGGAGCCCTTGTAGAGGGTGGCGATCCAGTTGAAGATCTTCACCCCCGTGGGGACGGCCACGAAGAAGGTCAGCAGGCTGAACACCCAGCGCGCGGTGTCGCTCATGCCCGCGGTCAGCATGTGGTGGCCCCACACCAGGTAGCCCACCACCGCGATGGCCATGGAGCTCATGGCGATGGCCTTGTAGCCGAAAATGGTCCGCCGCGCGAAGGCCGGCAGGATTTCCGAGATGATGCCCATGGCCGGCAGGATC